>DWUW01000154.1 GCA_019120525.1 Candidatus Eisenbergiella stercorigallinarum
TTTACGACCAGGTTTCTGTCAAAGCGTTTTTCCACGTATTCCCGGCCCTTCTGTCCCATCTCCCTCTTTTTCTCATAAGGAAGGGCGAGAAAGGCTTCCACGGCCTTCTCCAGGCTCTCCGCGTCCTTCGGCGCGAAGGAAATGCCGCTCACCCCGTCCTCAAAGGTGTCCAGGCAGCCCTCCACCGCGCTGGCAAGGACCGGCCTCGCCGTGGCCGCCGCCTCCAGGAGCACGTTGCTCATTCCCTCATGGTAGGAGGGATGGATCAGGGCATGGCATTGTGCCAGGAATGCGGGCACATCGTCCCGGTAGCCGTAGTACTCCAGAACGCCCTCCTTCTGCAGCTTCTCCACAAGAGGCTCATAACGCGCCCTGGTCTCCTCCTCGTAAGCGCCCAGCAGGCGGAACACCGTTTCCGGATGCCGCGCGTGGATCCGCTGCGCCGCCTCCAGAAGCTCTCCGATCCCTTTATCCTCCATCAGACGGAGGATGGACAGGAACACGGTCCTTTTCCTTCCGTCCGGCGCCGTCTCCGGCGGATATTCCTGCGGCAGGTGCGCGGACAGGTTTACGCCGGAGCCGGGAATGATCCGGCTTTTTCCGGAAAGGCAGCCCTTTTTTCGCATAAAATCCCGGTTCCCCCGGTTCTGGAAGAACACGCAGGAAGCCTTCTTAAGCCCCAGGCGGTACAGAAGCACGATCAGCTTCTGCAGAAGCCCTTCATGCTCCAGAGTGGTGCCCAGCCCCGTGACGTTGGCCAGATACGGCGTTTTCGTCATTCCCGCCGCAAGACCGCCGTAGACATTGGGCTTGATGGTATAGGTAAACACCGCCTCTGGCCGGTAACGCTTCATCAGCTCTCTGTAAAAAAGCAGGAGCTTCAGATCCTTTGCCGGATTCATCCCCCGCCGTTCAAAAGAGGTGGGAATATATTCGCAGCCAAGCTGGCGGATGCGCTGCACATAGCCGGTATCCGGGACGGAAACCAGCACCCGCCAGCCTTCGTCCAGAAGCGCCTGCAGCACCTCCCTGCGGAAGTCGTACAGGCCGGAATCGCTGTTGGATAAAATCAGTACGCAGTGTTCCATGCTTTCTACAACTCCTCCCGCCTTCGGATCATGATCTCATTATACTTCATCATGCAGATCCCTTCCTCATAAGCCCCGATGGCTTCCTCATTGGGCTTTCCTTCCAGATTCCGGATGATCTGCGCGGGCACATTGACGCCGCATTCATACGCGTGCGGATAACCGCCGCCGAACCGGGGATTCACCTCTGAGATACAGTATTCGTCCCCGCGCCGGAAAATATCTATGTCAATGATACCACAAAAACCGACAGTTTCAACGAAATTTTTGATCAGGGAAAACAGCCTTTCGTCCTTCACGGAAACGGACTTGTCCGTTTCCCCGGCCCGCATCTTCAGCTTCTCCTTCACGAAAATGGAGGTCACCTTCTTCGTGATCATATCCACATACACGTCCGCGCCGTACTCCGTGCCGTCCATGTATTCCTGGATCATCATATCCTCCTGACAGCCGTGCAGGAACCGCACCGCTTCCAGCGTATCCGCCCGGCTGATGCCGATGCTGGCGCTTCCCTTCGCGGGCTTCACAAAGACGGGAAGCTTCACCTCTCCCGTATGAAGCGCCTCCTCAAAGGCGGCAAGATCCATGAAGCAGCGGCCCGTGGGGATCTGCAGCTCACACAGCTTCTGATACATCCGGAACTTATCAAAGGAGGTCTCCACCGCATCCAGGGAAGAAATCACAGGCGTGGTCCCCACCGCGAGAAACTCCTCCCGATGGCGGGCCAGAAGGGCCAGCTCCGGATCGATCAGGGAAAACACGCCGGTGATCTTCTTTTCCCTGCAGATGGAAAGGATTTTTTCCAGATAGCCCGGCTCCGTGATCCGCGGGACAAGGATGGCCTCATCCGCCTCATACAGGGCGGGGGCGAGGCTGCTGCAGTCCGTGGCGTACACCTTCCCTTTTCCCGCCAGCTCCTTCTTAAAATACTGCACCACCTTGTTGCGGGTGCCCGCGCTTAAGATCAGAAGATTGATTTCCATAATTACCTCCCTGACGCTGTCTCACAGCCTTCCTTCCGCCTCCGCCCTGGCCTTCCGGATCTGGGCCAGGTTTCCTTCGGAAGCCGACGTATCCTCCGCCACACCGGAGCGGTCGAAGACCGCCTTCACCGTCATGACGAGCACCTTCACGTCCATGGCGAAGGACAGGTTCTTCACATACTCCACATCCTTCGCAAGCCGTCTGTCCCAGTCCAGAAAATTCCGCCCGGAAGCCTGGGCAAGACCGGTAAGGCCGGGCCTTACCGTGTGGCGCAGCCTCTCCTCTTCGGTGTACCAGGGCAGGTAGGAAACCAGCAGCGGCCTGGGGCCGATGATGCTCATATCTCCCTTAAAAATATTGAACAGCTCCGGCAGTTCGTCCAGGCTGGTGGAACGAAGGAACTTCCCGAAGGAGGTCAGCCGTTCTGAATCCGGAAGGAGCTGTCCGTTCTCATCCCGCGCGTCCGTCATGGTGCGGAATTTGCACAAAGTAAAAATCTTCTCCTTCCGTCCCGGCCTCTCCTGATGGAACAGCACCGGGCTTCCCAGCTTCGTCCGCACCAGGACGGCCACGACCAGAAGCACGGGCGAGAGCACCAGGATCGCGCAGCCGGATAAAAGGATATCCAGCGCTCTTTTTCCAAATTTTCTGTAAAACATACGCTCCTCCCTTCTGCCCGGATCCGCCCCGGCTCCGTTTCCGTCACACGAACAGCCCGCGCACCAGGCCGATGATCCGTTCCATGTCCTCCGGCGTATTCTTGATATCGCTGGGAAGGCACAGGCCGTGATAGAAGATCTTCGCTCCCACGCTCTCCGCGGGCGCGGACAGATCCAGCGACTGCACGCTGCGGCCGTCCGCCCCCTTCCGGGATCCGTCCTTCGTGAAGAAATCCGCGCCCGCGAAAATGGGCTGCATGTGCATGGGCTTCCAGATGGGCCTGGTTTCAATGTTTTCATCGGAAAGCACGTCCATCACCCGGTCGGGCACAACGCCGCAGGCAGGATCGATGGTGATGCAGGAAAGCCAGTTGTTGGCCTCCCCGTCCGGGTTCAGGGGATTCATGGCAATGGCCGGGATATCCGCGAAGGCCTCCCGGTACTGCCGGTAGATCTCCTGCTTTTTCCGCTTGTGTTCCTCAATATGAAGGAGCTGGCCTCTGCCTACCCCGGCCGTGATATTGGACATCCGGTAGTTGAAGCCCAGCTGGGAATGCTGATAGTAGCGGGCCGCGTCCCTGGCCTGGGTGGAAAGGAACCTTGCCTTATCCACATATTCCTCATTGGCGGAAACCAGCATGCCGCCGCCGGAGGTGGTGATGATCTTGTTTCCGTTGAAGGAATAGATGCCGATGTCGCCAAAGCAGCCCGTCATCCTCCCCTGGAAGGTGGAGCCCAGGGATTCCGCCGCGTCCTCGATGAGCGGCACGCCCTTCCGGTCGCAGATCTCGCGGATCCGGCCGATCTGGGCGGGGGTGCCGTACAGGTGGGCGCAGATCACCGCCTTCGCGTCCGGGTATTTTTCAAAGGCCGCCTCCAGCGCGTCCGGATCCATGTTCCAGGTCTTTTCCTCCGCGTCGATGAAAACCGGCACTGCCTTTTCATAGCAGATGGGATTGCAGGTGGCGGAAAAGGTCAGGTCGGAGGAAAACACCACGTCTCCCGGCTGAATTCCGATCAGCCGCAGGGCCAGATGGATGGCCGCCGTCCCGGCGCTCAGCGCCGCCGCGTGGCCGCAGCCCGTATATTCAGCCATTTCCTTTTCAAAGGCGTTCACATTCGGCCCCAGAGGAGCGATCCAGTTGGTCTCAAAGGCTTCGTTCACAAACCGCTGCTCATCCCCGTGCATGGTAGGGGAAGACAGATAAATTCTTTCTTTTCCCATATCCTGTTCTCCATTTCCGTGCGGCTTTCGATCTGTCAAGGCCCTGCGCTGCCGCGCCATACGCAGAGCTGTCCGCTTCCGTAACAGTTCAGCCTTCGGCTAAACTGTTATCCGCTTCCCGTCTTCGGCCCGCATGTCCGGCCGCCGGGCCTCAGCCCTCTTTCTCCAGAAGCTCGATCATCCCGGCAAAGCGGTTCATGAGAAAGCACACGCGCCTTCCGCCGATGGCCGGAGCTGGCACGGGAGAATCGATCTGCACATAGCCGGACCCGGTGAGCCGTTTCAGCTCCCCGTCCAGATCCTCGCACACATAGCAGATATGATAGGGAGCGTTCTTATAGGTTTTTAACAGCCCGGCAACCACGCTGTCCGGCGCGTTGGGGCTGACCAGCTCCACCACATAACCGTCCTTTTCCAGAAAAAGGATGTCCACCTTCCGGTATGTGTCGTCCGTAACGTCTCCCAGCCGGACATAGCCCAGCTTTTCAAATTCTTCCGCAGCCTTCTCCAGTTTTTTTACCAGATAGCCGATGTGATGTATCCTCACGCTGATCCTCCCGTCCGTTTCGCTTCCTGTCTGGCCCGGACCGTCCTTCCGTCCTTCTTATAAACATAGGTGGGGACGATCTGCTGCACCAGAGGCCGGATATCCTCGACCTCATCCTTTGAGGCGTCCTCCAGCTTTTTTAGCTGGACGAAAAATTCGTCCTCGTCCAGCTCGATGGGCCTGCCGATATGGATGAGCTTATTCGCGGTATCCTGCATGCCCTCCTCATCCATCAGAAGCTCTTCATAAAGCTTTTCTCCCGGGCGGAGGCCCGTGAACTCGATCTGGATATCCTCGCCTACCTTGTAGCCGGATAAGCGGATCAGGTTTTTGGCAAGGTCCAGGATCTTCACCGGTTCTCCCATATCCAGGACGAAGATCTCTCCGCCCCTGGCGTAGGCCCCGGCCTGAAGCACCAGGGAAACCGCCTCCGGGATCGTCATGAAATACCGGATGATGTCCGGATGGGTGACGGTCACCGGGCCGCCCGCCGCGATCTGCTTCTTGAACAGAGGGATCACGCTTCCGTTGCTCCCAAGCACATTTCCGAAACGGACCGCCACAAATTCCGTATCATAGTGCTTGTTGAAGGTCTGGACGATCATCTCGCAGATCCGCTTGCTCGCCCCCATGATGTTGGTGGGATTCACCGCCTTGTCCGTGGAAATCATCACGAATTTGCGGCAGCCGTTGTTCGCCGCGGCATAGGCCGTCTTCCAGGTTCCGAATACGTTGTTTTTGATGGCCTCGTTGGGGCTAACCTCCATCAGGGGCACATGCTTGTGCGCCGCCGCGTGATACACGATATCAGGATGATATTCGGAAAAAATGGCGTTCATCCGCTTTGTGTTGCGCACGGAGGCGATCAGCACCACAAGCTGCAGGTCCGGATGGTTCTGCAGCAGCTCCTGCTGGATATCATAAGCGTTATTTTCATAAATATCCACAATGACCAGCCGCGCCGGTTTATGCGTGGCAATCTGGCGGCACAGCTCGCTTCCGATGGAGCCGCCGCCCCCCGTGACCATGACCACCTTGTTCTGCACATAACCCAGGATGGAATCCAGGTCCACGCGGATGGGTTCCCTGCCCAGCAGATCCTCCACCTCCACGTCCCGCAGCTTGCTCACGCTCACCTCGCCGTTGACCAGCTGGTACATGCCCGGAAGGGAACGCAGCTTACAGTTGGTTTCCTTACAGATATCCAGGATATCCCGGATCACAGAACGGGGCGCGGAAGGGATCGCGATGAAAATCTCGTCGATATCGTAAAGGTCGGCGGATTCGATGATCTTGTCCCTGCCGCCAACCACCTTGATGCCCTGGATGAACTGGCCCCATTTCTGCCTGTCGTCGTCGATGATGCAGCGGATCACCATGGTGCTGTAGTTGCTGGTAACGATCTCCTTGATCAGCGCGTTCCCCGCTTCCCCGGCCCCGATGATCATGACGGAAATGTTATTTTTCCTGTTCTGCATCCGGTGCTTGCGGCCCCGGAGGAACCGATAGGAAAACCGGCTGATGAACAGGAAGGTGATCAGCAAAAACAGATACATGAAGTAGTAGCTGTCCGGCACAGGCTGTCCCGAGATCTTAAACAGGTTCAGGCCGATCCCCGACACGATGGCGGACAGGAAGCAGGCGATCACCAGATTCTGCATCTCGTTTTCTCCCGCGAAGGCCCACAGGCTGTGATACAGGCGGAAGAAGTAGAAGATCGCCACCGTCAGCAGGATGTTGAGCGGCAGGAAATTCCGCACGGGAAGGAGGAACTCGTCCGGAATGGCGTCCACATGCATGTCGTAGCGCAGAAGCAGCGCCAGGAAGCTGGACGCGGTAATGCTCAGGATATCATACAGGATCAGCGCCGTCCTCCGGTAAAAAAGCTGATAATTAAAATATCTTTTTTTCGTTTTTTCTTTTTCCTGCATTATTTCTGTTTCTCTTTTCTTTTAAAGGTCAGGATGGGCGCAAGCACAGCCATGACGGACAGCCCCATGGGATTGCAGGGATGGAACAGCCATTCCACCAGCCCCGCCGCGGCAAAAGCGGTAAAAACGGCAAGCGGGAGCGCCGCGTATTCATCCCGCCGCTCCTGTCTCCTGCGCAGCCGGTACAGATGATGATACGCATATCGTACCATCTGTATCAACGTCACAACCCCCAGGAGGATAAACGCCGCCCCTGTGATCAGGCCGTGGTCGTGGATCACCTGCAGATAGGTATTGTGGGCATGGACGGAAAGAGTCCCGTCCTCCAGGGGAACGCCCATCAGCTCGTGTCCCGTCAGGTTCCACTGCGCGATATATTTCCGGAACAGGGCCAGGCGTCCGTTGGAAATATCGCCGCCCTCTTCCTCCTCAGACGGCCCGGGGTTCTGCCCCGCGTCCGTCTGCTCCGCTTCTTCCTCCGTCATCGGGCTGCCGGCAGCTGCTTTTGCGGATACCGTCAGGGCAAGCGCGTCCGCCTCCGCGGGTGCGTCCGTTTCCGTGGCGGGCACTTCTGAAACAGGATCGGCCTGCGCCATAAAGGTATCCACAAATTCCCGCAGCACCCTGTGTTCATCCCCGAACAGCTTTTCATCAAAGCAATAGGCGAAACGGGGAAACGTGATATAATTCTCGGAATCAGCACGGTCTCCCCTGTGGATCGCCCATTCCTCCGGGTCAGCCTCCAGTTCAAAAATATAAGGATCGTCATAGAGCGGCGGGATCAGCCGCACAGCCGAATAAGTAACCGGGAAGCAGGCAAGGACAGTCAAAAGCATCGCTCCTGTTTTGAAAAAGAAAGCCCCGGGCCGTTCCCTGTAACAGGAAAGCGACACAAACAGCCATATTCCAAGCCCCATCACTCCCGCCGCCAGATATCCGGTCCGCGACAGCGTAAGGATCAGCAGGGAAGCCGCCGTACCGAACAAAAAGCCGGTCCCCCACCAGGCATACAGCTTACGGGAACGGTGGTAGCGCGCGAGAAAACGTACCAGCAGGGCGGCAAGCACCAGTGTCAGATAGCAGGCCGTCACCGTCACGGTATGGAACACAAAATTATACCGGTAAAAATACCAGGTCCGGAAAGGCCGCCGCGCCGCCGCAAAGACCAGGGCACAGGCAAAATTCAGGATGATCCCGTTGCAGAAGATCACGCAGAACCGCTTCCTTCTCTCCCAGGCAAGGTAAAACAGGTACAGAAGCCCGAAGGCAACAGCCAGATAAACAGGCCAACCCCTGGTATTGCGCAGGACAATCAACAGGACCAGAAACACCGCGAGCAGTCCGGCATAGGCAAACGAAACCCTCCGCAGCTCTGCTCTTTTCCTGAGCAAAATAAGAACCAGCTGGATCAGCACCAGCCCGGCGACGACAAAAAGCACGGCATTCAGCTGTGCCAGCCGGTCCTGCTCCGGCATCCCGCGGTACTGCAGCCAGTAAAAAAATCCGGCCGCCGCAGAAGCCACGGCCCAGACCAGGCTGCCCACATGGAAAAGCGCCTTCTTCTCACACATGGAAAGGAGCACCAGCCCCAGGAAGATCAGCACCTTCCGGTAAGCATAGGCCTGCTGGATATTATACATCGCGTTCATGTAATCGATGCAGCCCCAGAGTACGCCTGCCCAGAAAACGGTCTGGAGAGTATCCATCCCCTTATCCAGCAGGTTCTCCCTCACAGTGAGGGTCAGCGGCCGGATATCATCCCTTTTCGCGTTCACCACATAGAAAAGGACAGCGGCAGAAATGAGGATCCCGGCACAGTATACCATCTTATCCGCGCGGACGCCCCCATAATAGTCAAAGATCAGCACGGCGGCAAGCCAGGCGGCGGTTCCCGCAGCGATCAGCGGATTGCATACCGCCCGGAAAAGCCATTGTACCCTTACCTCCCGGCCCTTACCTGCTTTCCTTGCCGCGTTTTCCGTAAGCAGCACAAAAAAGCCGGCAAGCAGGGCGATCCCCGCCATCAGCCCGGCCTTCTGGGGAAGGCTTAAGGGATCTGAATAAGTAAAGGCCATGGGGATGTTCTTCCCGACCTGCTCCCGGATTTCGCCGCCTTCCTCTACATAATAATAATTGCCGTAAACCGTCAGCCCCGATTCTCCGGTATTCTGCCAGCCCAGCAGCAGCTCCTCCTCCGGATGGCTGATCTGCCAGACATAGGCCCTCCCGGCCTCCGTCTGAAACTCCACCGGGATCGTGAAAAAGCCCGGCGCGGTATAAGTATCCAACGCCACATTCCGGGAAAACAGCGTCTCTCCCAGATCGTTGGAAACGGTAAAGTTGACCACCTTCCGGGACAGATCGTTTTCCGCGAAAATGCTGACGCTTTCCAGATATCCGCCGTCCGCGATGAATACCTGCTGGATACGGTCATTTGCCCCTACGGCCTCCGTCGTCCCGGCCGTCGCCTGGTTTCCCGCCACCGTCCGCACACCGTCCAGGATCCCGGCGGGTCCCACGAGCAGCATCAGCACGGCCGCATAGCACAGAATCGCATATTCGATTGCCCGGCTTCTTTTCAGCTTTCTGTTCATGACGTCTTTTCTATCCTTTTTTCCGACATCGTCGTATTAGTATAGCATAATTTCCCCCGGCTTACAACAAGTGCCAGGACCGGCAGCGCGAACCAGAGGATCAGCACATATCGCACCAGGCTGGCAGGCCCCAACAGGACAGTCAGCCAGTTCAGCCCGGCCGGAAGGAAGACGGCGGCCGTCCGCAGGTTCCGGTTCCTGATCAGGAAGCCGGCCCCAGCCGCATAGGCCCAGAACAGAAAGCCCGGTGAAAACAGCATGGACAGCACGGGCATCCGCTGCTGGAACAGTTCAAGGCTCATCTTCTCAAACAGGCCGTCCAGCCAGGGAAGAAAGCTATTCCGCTCTCCCGGGAGCTCCGTTTCGTAGCCGAAATAGGAGCTGTCCCCGTAGGTGAAGGTAAATACCACATTGCCTTCATAGCAGTCCAGCACCGCGTCCGGATACCAGAATCCGTAGGAGGTGAGAAACCAGGCGTTCAGATAGGAGGCCGGAGCCTTCCTGAAAACGGACAGCCAGAGCTTCCAGAAGGAAGCCTTGTCCGACGCGTAAGCTTCATTGTTGAAGGAAATCTTTACGTTGTCGCTGAGCTTCGGCGTATAGCGAAGAAGCGCTTCTTCCGGAAGAAAGGAAAACAGCGTTTCCTCCTCCTGCCGCGTAAAGGTCTCCGGGCTGAGCGTCCAGGTCCGGGCAAGCTGCTGGATCGGGACGGTAAGCATCTCCTGGTTTTCCGAATCCTGCGCGTGGAAAGCCGTCTTCAGGCCCACATTCGTTCCCAGAGCCAGGGCCAGGGCCGCAAGGCTGAAAAGCGCGGCTTTAAACCGCCGCTTCCTTCCGGCAAGCGCTGCAAGCACCGGGATCAGAAGGATCAGGATATACAGGCCGTTATGGCGCGTCAGGGCCATCACAGCCATGCAGACGGCCAGAAGGGACAGCCTTTGGGGGCTGCCGAAAAAGGCCTCCCTCTCCTGCGCCCCCTGCAGCAGCAATACCGTTACCGCCAGCATCGCCGCCGAATACAGGGTATCCTTGGCCGAACAGAGCACGTACATCTGGATCACCGGAAAAAAGGCAAAGTACAGCGTCCCTGCGGCCCGCAGCCACAGAGGCGCACCTTTTTTCCGGATAAGCTCCATCGTCCAGACAAACACGCAGGCCAGCACCGCCATCTGGAACAGCATATAGCAGGCGATCCCCGCGTTATAGCTTCCAAACACCCTGTTCCCCGCGCTGACGATCCCTCCCAGCAGAAGGACGTGCAGGAGCGGATGATGGGTGCTAAACCGTCTCTGCGCCACCTGATTGAACTCCTCCTGGGCATCATAGACGAAAAAGCCCGGCCACACCGCAAGGAGCACGGTCCCCCAGACAAGCAGGAAAAACAGGAAAACAATCAGCCGCCGCTTTCCCACAGGCAGGCTCTCCCAACGGGACACAAGAGCATGCGTCCAGGCAGGCTTCCTTCCGGCAGGTTCCGCCCCGCCCTGCCCACTTCCGGCCGTCTCCCGGCGCCTGCCTTGTTCCCGCGCCGGCCGGTTCTCCAGAAGCCCGTACAGCCGCTCCAGCAGGGCGGCAAAAAACAGGGTCAGAAAAGGCAGGGACAGCCACATTTCCGGATCTGAAAGGAGCAGATAGCCCTCCGCCTCCAGCCGGCTTCCAAACGTACAGGCCAGCACAAAGCCGAAGGAAAGCAGCAGGACGACGATGCTTCCCGCGCCTTTCCAGCCTGCTGACAGCGCGCGGCGCACCTGCGGGAATGCCAGAAGGAACACCGTTACGGACAGGAAGCTGTTGGAAAAACCCAGGCCGCGCCCTTCAGGAAGGAGCATCTGCGGCAGAAAGAACACTCCCGCAAGCGTGACCGCCAAGGCGGCAGGCAGATTACCGTTCTTCTCCGTCATCCTCATTTTTTACGATCTCCCGTATCACATACTGCGGCGCATTATTCATACAGATATACATCCTCCCCACGTATTCCCCGATCATGCCCAGCATCAGCATCAGCATTCCGCCTATGAACACGATCGCCGACATCAGGGCGCTGAAGCCCACGGGAACCAGAGGGTTTACCAGCTTCTTGACAATGGTGTACAGCCCGTAAAGAAAGCCCAGGGCCGCACAGCCCGTACCCACCATGGTGGCGATGCGAAGCGGTTTTTCACTGAAGGAGGTGAAGCCGTTGAACCACAGGGAAAACAGCTTTCCCAGAGTATATCCCGATTCGCCCTCCCGCCGGTCATGATGCTCCACCGTCACGTTTTTAATGTTCTTCGTCGCCCGCAGGACCAGCCCGATCACATAAGGAAAGGCGTTCTGGTAACGCAGCATCTCATCCACGATGAACCGCTTCGCCGCGAAAAAGCTGGAAATATACAGATTCTTCGGCTTCCCCAGCATAAAGCAGAGCATCCAGTCGTTTATGCGGCTGCCGAAATTACGGAAGGCATTGTGATGCTTGTGCTCATATTTCGCGTATACCACATCGCTCCCTTCCTCCAGCCCCTGAAGGAGGCTGCCGATAGCGGCTGCCGGCGTCTGTCCGTCGTCGTCCAGACACACCAGAAGCTCTCCCTTCATCTGCCGGAACCCCGCCATCAGCGCCGCGTGCTGTCCGAAGTTCCTTGCCAGGTTCACGCCGGTGATATAAGGCTTCTCCTGACAGAGCCTGCGGATGGCCTCAAAGGTTCCGTCCGGCGAACAGTCGTTGACCAGGATGATCTCATAAGCGTACCTGTCCTCCAGTTTTTCCATTTCCCTGTCGATATCCGCAACCACCCCCGCGATCATCGTCTCCGAGCGGTAACAGGGGATCACAATACTGACCAGCTTTTTCATTCTGCCCTCTTTCTCCATCTATCTGTTTTCCGGAAACAGGACCGCCATCAGGATCAGGTCCCTCCGGCTTCCGTCCGCATTCCTGATCTCATCTCTCAGCAGGGCTTCCTGCCGGAATCCGGCTTTCTCATAGCTCCTGACTGCCGCGGTATTGTCCGCGAACACCCGCAGGGACAGCTTATGAAGCTTCAGCGTATCCCGGGCGAAAGCGATGGCTCCCTTCGCCGCAAGCGTACCATAGCCTTTTCCCGCGGCATCCGCCTCGCCGATGAAGATCCCGTATTCCCCCTTTTCGTTTTTCCGGTCGATATCCCGGATATAGACGCTTCCCACCGGCCGGTCCGTCCCTGTCTCACAGAGAATGAACTGGACTACCTCCCCGGCCGCGACCCTGGTTTCCATCCAGTTCAGATGTCCCTGCCTGGTAAATGGCCTCTGGTCGATGAAATTCTTCCTTACCCGGTCGGAATTACGCCATCTTATGATCCGGTCCGTATCCTCCAGGGTAATAGGCCGGAAATAGACCGGCCCAAGATCGATCTTCTCTTCGTTTCTCATATCTCTTTCCCGCTCCTTCCGGGCGACGCGGCACAGAACCGCCTCATTCTCTTTCCAGCCGCCAGACATACAGGCTCCTTCCTTCCGCCGCGATCTCATCCTCCGGTGTCAGGACGGCGCTTTTTCCCTGCCCCGCGAGCAGTCCTGTCAGCCAGCTCCAGTCCGTTTCCGGCTCTCCTACCAGCCTGATCTTTTTCCCTTCCGAAACAGCCTGTCCCATGCTTTCATATCCAAAGGCGGCAAGCTTCTTTTCACTGTGCGGGCTCTTGCACAGCCAGCCTCCCAGAAGGTCATAATTTCCCGGCGCGCTTTTTTCCGAAAACAGCTTCTCCGAAAAATCCACGGTGGACATCACATCCGCCAGGTACAGAAGTCCCCCATGGTCTTCATAATAAGAAAGAGCCGCCAGGTTCACCGCGTTTACCTGCTGTCTGCGGAAGAATTCCGCCTGTGTGCGTTCCGCCTGTCCGGGAAGGAAGCAGATCCCAACCGCCAGGCAGAAAAGCGCTGCCGCCGCAGGCAGAACAGCCGGAAACCTTCCGGATCCCGCAGGCGGCACAGCACGAGGCTTTCCCGTCCCGGCCCAAGGTCCGCAAGCCATGGTGTCCAGAAGCAGCCAGCCAAGCAGGATCAGCTCGCAGAAATACAAAGGATGGCTGATCCGCTCCGGCACCCGCTCCCGCAGGATGAGATACATCCACAGGCCGCTTCGCACCGCGCCCAGAAGCAGAAGCTTCCAGAGGATACCGGTCCGGCGGCCGGAACTGCCTTCCCGGCGGCCGGCGGCCGCATCAGAAGTCCCCGTCTGCCCGACGCCGCCCTTTCCCCGCCGGAGCCATCTGGCCCATTCCCCTGCGGCCGCCGAAAGAAGCAGCGCTACGGGCCCGGCTTCCGGAAGCAGCCAGGGAAGCTGGTCGTCCGGCACGATGGCGCGGTTATTTCTCAGCCGCTGGACATAGAGCCACAGCCCTTCCGAAGGGCTGTGCGCGAAGGCTCCCTGCGTTTTTCTTCCATAAGCCGCCACCTGCTCCATTACCGAAGCGCCGATGGCATCGTCCGCCCCGTAATTATAATTGGAAAGCAGCTCACACTGCTCCCGCGAAAGCCCCAGTTCTTCGTAAAAGGCCCGGTTATCCTCCCAGGAGCGCAGATCGGCGCCGGAAAAATCATAGACCTCCGTCCTGGCGTCAAACAGCCGCTCAAACTCCCGCCAGGCAGGATCCGAACAGGCCAGCCGGTCCGCCCCCAGGCAGATCAGAAGCCCCGCCGCGATCCAGCCGAACAGCCCCGCAAAGGCAGCCATGTTTTTTTTCGTGAAAACAGGGCGGCAGCCCGACCACTTCCAGATTCCCGCCACGCCCGCCAGCGGCAGAAGGAGAAGCCCCATCTCGCTTCGCAGGCAGAAGGCGAGCCAGAACAGGAGCGCCGCGGGCAGGCAACGGAGCCAGAAGGATACGGCGCTTTCTTCCTTTCCCGGAACCGCCAGGTTTCGTGGAACCGCCAGGTTTCGTGGAACCGTCAGGTTTCGTGGGACCGTCAGGAAATAAAAGACTGCCGCCGCCGCGAGGAGCCCCGCCGTCACCGTGTACTGGACGAATACCAGGTGGTACAGCAGGCAGACCGCCGCAATCAGGGTTTCCAGGAAACACATCAGAAGCTTCTTCCAGACCGGGCAGGATGGACAGCCCGCGCACGCCTCCAGCCAGAGAAGGCTCCGCCGCAGGATCAGGAAAACGCTCCCCGCCTGGCACAGCCAGAGAAAGGCCCCAAAGACAGGCTGTCCCGGAAGCAGGCGGTACAGGCCCGCAAGCAGGGCGCCAAGCGGCCACAGAAGCTGGGCGGTCAGGGCCTCCGGTTCCCCGGTATAGACGCCGGAAAGGATGTCCCGGATCAGCACGTCGTCGTTCAGGTCATAATAATAATCCCAGGCCAGGCCCGCCGCGAGAAACAGGATCAGGCAGCAGAAGCCCGGGATCAGCCAGTTTTCTCCTTTTTTCAGATAGCCGGCACGTTTTTGCCATTTAGCGTCCATAGAATTCCTTTACCCTGCCGCAGATCTCGCTCACCTGATCCCGCGTCAGCCCGTAATACAGAGGCAGGCGCAGAAGCCGCTCGCTCTCCTTCGTGGTATATCGGTCCTCCCCGTGGAACCGGCCGTACTTCAGGCCCGCGGGCGCGGAGTGCAGCGGCACATAATGGAACACGGCCAGAATGCCGTTCTTCTTCAGGAAATCGATCAGCGCCGTCCGCTCCGCCATATCCTTCGTCTTCACATAGAACATGTGCCCGTTCTGCTTACAGTGCCCCGGCACGTAAGGAAGCTCTACAATCCCCGCCTCCTGCAGGCAGGAAAGCTCTTCCCGGTACTGCTCCCAGACGGCAAGACGGGCGGCGGTGATCTGATCCGCCAACTCCAGCTGGGCGTAGAGGTAGGCCGCGTTCAGCTCGCTGGGAAGGTAGCTGGAGCCGTAATTCTGCCAGCGGTACTTATCCACCTGGCCGCGGTAATATTTGCTCCGGTCCGTCCCCTTTTCCCGGAAGATCTCCGCGTTCTCGATATCCTCCTCATGGGCGATAAGAAGCGCGCCGCCCTCTCCGGAGCTGACGTTCTTGGTCTCATGAAAGCTGAAGCAGCCGAAATCGCCGATGGTTCCCAGCGCCCTGCCCTTATATTCCGCCAGGATCCCCTGGGCCGCGTCCTCCACCACGAACAGGCTGTGCCGTTTCGCGATATCCATGATCTCGTCCATCTCGCAGCCCACGCCGGCATAATGGACCGGAACGATCCCTTTCGTTTTCTCCGTGATGGCGTCCTCGATCAGCTTCTCATCGATGTTCATGGTGTCCGGACGGATGTCCACAAATACGGGCGTCGCCCCCCGCAGCACGAAAGCGTCCGCGGCGGACACAAAATTGAAGGAGGGCATGATCACCTCATCCCCCGGCCCTACGCCAGTAAGCAGCGCCGCCAGCTCCGTAGCGTGGGTGCAGGAGGTGGTGAGCAGGCATTTCTTCGTCCCCGTGCGCGATTCGATCCACTCGCTGCACTTTTTCGTGAACTCCCCGTCGCCGCAGATCTTCTGGTTTTCCACAGCCTGCCTCATATATTCCATTTCTTTTCCCGTAAAGGGGGGTACGTTAAAATTGATCATAAGCGTTTCCTTCCTTTTTCATTCTGCCGGCATTCCGCCGCCGTCCTGCCTTCAGGGCCGCGGCCTCAGTCCCGGCCGCCGCTTTCATAGACCCGGTAGCCTCCGTTTTCATAGCGCAGCCCATAACCGCCTTCTTCCAGGAAGCCTGTCAGAAGCTCCCACTTTTCCGTTTCTTCCGGGACCTCTCCGTTTTCCTTATAGACGATCACCACGGGAAGCTCCTGTCCGGAAGACGCCAGTCCGTCCAGCTCCTCCTTCATCTGCGCAGCCGGATAGGTATCCAGATCCGGCCAGCAGTGGGAAATTCCCGGCGGCATGTCCAGGATGAAATGAAGCCCCGGCGCGCTGCCGAAGGCAATGAGATCCCTTCCAGCCAGAGAATGGTTTTCCGCATAGTCCGCAAGGCCGGACAGGCTTTCAGCGTTTTCCGCCCTGGTCTTCATACCTGTCAGTATAACACTGTTTTCCACTTTTGCATCCCTTTTTTCTCCGTAAATCCCGTCCCCGAAGGAAAAACAGGCCCGGAAACCAATCCCCTGCGCCGCTGCCATCAGGAAAATAGCCGCCGTCAGCGCCGCAAAGGGAAAGGCGAAATACCTTTTCCGGTTCCTGGAAAAAATGTCGGAAACAGCCCGGAGGGCAAAGGGCGCTGCAAGGAACAGATTGTTCAGCGCCGGCATGGTGCCGTTGTTGCTGCCGATGGGCGTCACCAGGACAACCAGGAGGATGATGGACGCAAGCAGCCGGTCTCTCCGAAACGCCCTTCCGTCCGCCATCACAAGCACACAGGAGACCAGCGCAAGGTACAGAAGCAGCATCCCCCATTCGTACATACTCCGGTAATTGTAATAGGTAAAGGTGAACATCCCCCTGCCCCAGAACAGCCGGAAGAGCACCGGGATACAGCAGAGATAGGCCGCCCTTCCGGCCGGCCTCAGGCCTGCGGGAAGGAACCGGAAAAAAAGCCAGCCAGCCAGAGCGCATACCACCAGCGTCATCACCCAGGGAAAGGTTCCCGCATAGGCGGAAAACACCGAAGTCACCATGGAAAACGCCGAATAGGTCTCATCCGTTCCGGTATAGCCGGAAAGACCGGCAAACATGCTGAAATAAGCGCCGGGGCCATACTGGATGCAGATGGCCGCAAAAGCCGCAAGAAAACCCGCCAGAAATCCGGCAAAGCAATGCCACACATTTTTCCAGACCGCCCCCGCCGGCGCTTTCTCCAGCCTGCCATACCAGAACACCGTCAGGATCAGGGCAGCTTCAAGAATGTTTGGCACACGCACCGCCACATTCAGCCCCAGGCAGACGCCGGCCAGAAAAAGCAATCCCTTCCGCTTCCAGATCAGTCCCCGAAACAGCAGGATACAGCAGGCGAGGAACAGAAAATAGGTGAGATAATTGTACAGGATCGTGGACGGACACCAGCAGAAGCTGACGGCGATGACCTCCCCCGCGAAGGCCATCCAGGCGGGCATCTTTCCCCGCAGGAAAAAATAGGAAAAAAGCGCCATAGCGCTGATAAACAGCCTGGTATACAGGTTCATGCCAAGGAGCGTATCCCCGAAGGGAAGCTTCATGAGCAGAAAGCCCGCCGCGTTCGCCAGCCAGGTGGCGATGGGCCAGGTTCCGGAAAGCTCCGGGAAAAAGCGGAAATTGGTCAGGCTGTAGGTGGGATCCGACACATCGATCCCCTGGTCGGCCCACAGCAGCGGGTAGATCAGCAGGATCAGCGGGAACAGCCATTTTGAGGAAACCTGCCGCCAGACCCGCCATATGTTTTCCGGTAATCCGTTCGTTTTCTTCTGTATCAGACGTTGTTCCATCCGTTCCTCCCGTGTTCTTTCCTGATCCGTCCCTTTTTCCGCTGCCTTTGCCTCATCGCTTTCACTCCTTCATGAGCCGGTCCAGCTCCCCGATCAGCCGGTCCATACGCGCGCCCGGCCATGTCCGCGCAAGGAGCCTTCCCAGGACGTCAAACAGCCTCGCCCGCGCAAGATCGATACACACCGCCAGCGCGAACAAAAGGACCACGCTCTCCACAAGCTGGATCAGATATCCCCCAAAATGCTCCGAAGCCTCCCCCACGATCCACAGTGCCCAGCCTGCGCTCACATCCACATGCTCATGGATGAGATACACGCCGAACACGGCAGGGGAGATCCGCCGCACAGCCTGCGCAAGCCCGTTTTCCGGGATCCTGAGGCCGGAGAAAAAGGTGAACAGCCCCAGCGCCCCGGTCAGGCACAGAAGGAAATTATAGTGAAAGGGGACGGAAGCGTAATACTCCAGCGCCCCGGTCCATCCGCAGAGATACAGGCAGATCAGGGACAGAGCCGCCACGCCCGCGCAGGAGAATAGATACAGCGCCCCGCCCCGTTTTTTCCCGTACAGGAAGGTGCTTCCGTATCTTCTCAGATAAGCCGCGATCAGGTACAGGCAGCAGAACCATCCGAAATCATATCCGTACCGGTCCGTCCCGAAGGGAAGCACGCTCAGGCTCTTTCCGAGACAGAAAAAGGCCAGCAGGCACAGGATGGCCGCCTTCAGCTGCCTGCGGGAAAGCGCGCGCGCCGCCGCGTTCAGGGCCGGTGAAAACAGAAGCATTATCACGTAAGCGGTCACAAACCAGTAATGCCCGCTCTCCACGGGGAACAGGCAGGCCCACAGGTGATAGGGGTCAAATGCCTCCCGCCAGGAAAGCCTTCCCAAAAGCGCCAGCACCGGCGGGATGAGCAGGGTGTAAAAAAGGATCTGCAGCCAGAGCCGCCAGAGCCGCCGGAAGGAAAATGCCTTTTCCGACAGAAAAAAGCCGCTCAGAAGCACATAAACGTTTACCGCAACGATGCAGAAGGATTCCAGAAGCACGCCGAAAATCTCCCTCTCCCCCGGGAACCGCCCCGTTCCTGCCTCAGGCAGCGCTCCCGTATGGGAAAGAAAGTGCATCACCACCACCATCAGCATGGCAAGGATGCGCAGCAGCTCATAATTTGCCTGTCTTTTTCCGCCTGAACCCATTCCGTCTTCCTTTCCTGTTTTCTTTTCTCCGCGCCCGGACCGACGCCTTCCCGGCCAACGGCCCTGTCCGCCGCCCGCGCCTCCGTCTACCTCTCCCGCCGGATCTGTCCGTCCTCCACCCGGTAAACCATGTCGCATTTCTCGATGGTCTGCAGCCTGTGGGCGATGATGACCAGCGTCTTTTTCCCGTGCAGATGGTTGATGGAATCCATGATGGCCGCCTCCGTCTCGTTGTCCAGCGCGGAGGTGGCCTCATCCAGCACCAGCACCTCCGGATCCTCAAACAGAGCCCTTGCGATGCCGATCCTCTGGCGCTGTCCGCCGGAGATGCGGATGCCCCGCTCCCCGATGCTGGTGTCCAGCCCCTCCGGGAGGCCGCGCACGAATTCGTCCAGCTGGGCTTCCTTCAGCGCCTGCCATACCTTTTCATCGTCGATCTCCTCGTCCGGCACGCCGAAGGCCACATTTTTGCGGATGGAAGAATCGATCATGAAAATAGTCTGGGGAATGTAGCCGATATTTTTCAGCCATCCCTCATAATGCTCCCTGACCTCCACGCCGTCCGCCAGGATCTGCCCCTCCTGGATGTGAAGAAGGCCGAGAAGAATATCGATGATGGTGGTCTTTCCCGCGCCGGAGGTGCCGACCACGCCCACGGAGCTTCCCACCGGGATGGCCATCTGCGCGTGGTCAAAGATCAGCACGTCGCTGTTCGGGTAATGATAGACGATATCCTTCAGCTCGATTTTTTCATGGACCGGAAGCTTCTCCACCTCTTTTTTCTGCAGATAGGCCTGCGCGTCGTAGTTCACGCTGTCGTCGTGGATCTCCTCCTGCAGATTGTCGCTCACGCCCATGAAAAAGGGCTCGAAATAGGAAATGGAGGTCAGATAATTGTTGATCCGGTTGGCGCTGGGCAGAAGCCGCATGGCCGCCACCGCGAACACGCCGATCTGGGCGATCATGTCCGTCATGTCCCGCCCCGCCAGGATCTGCAGGATCAGATACAGCATCAGCCCCGCGATGCAGATCGTCTCGATCAAAAGCCTGGGGGTGGAGTTGTAGATGTTGTACTTCTGCACCGCGCCCACATAGCCCGCCCCGCATTTGGCGTATTCGTTGATGAAATAGCTTTCCCGGTTGGCGATCTTGATCTCCTTGATGCCCATCACCGACTGGTCGATCCATTTGTACAGGCCGCTGTAATAATCCTGATTTTCCTCGCCGGCCTTTTTCATGATGGGCTTGAGGATGTTCTTGATGACAAGAAGGACCGCCACAAGCAGGGCCGCGATCATCAGCGTCATCAGAGGATCCTGCACCATCAGCACCGCGGTCAGGATCACAAACATGATGATCTCGCTGGTCAGCTGCAGACAGGCCAGGATCAGGCCGTACATGTTGTTCACGTCCGAGGTGATGCTCCTCTGGATCACGGAGGTGTCCGCGTTCAGATAATATTCATAGGGCCTCTGCATGAAATTGATCATCATCCGGCGGGAGGTGGCGAACTGATTGGTATAGACGAAGCGCAGCTGCACCACGTTCTGAAAATACAGGAATATATTTTTCAGCACAAAGGCCGCGATGATCGCCGCAAGCATCAGGATGGTGAACTGGGAGGCGCTCTCCAGCCCCAGAAAACGGTATATCTTCCCCAGATAACCGTCTCCCGTCACCTCCTCCGGGTCCAGAAGCGTCTGGATCACCGGGATGACCAGGCCGATGCTGCAGGCCTCCAGAAGGGCGCCGATGAACATCAGCACGATGATCCCGCCCATCTTCGCCTTCTGCTTTCCGTCCAGCAGGACATTCATTTTCTTCAGTATCTTCTGCATGAAACTCTCCAATCTTTCCGGGCGCGCCGCTCTTTATTTTTCGATCTGCTCGTTCTGCCTGTGGATCTCCGGCGCTTCGTACCGGTCCATGAAATCCTCTCCCAGGAAAACCTTTTCCCTGGCGAAATGGATGGAATCCGGCACCGTGAACACGGAGATCACCTTTTCCACCTGAATGTCCGGCAGGAAATTCATCATCTCCATGGGGAACTTCCCGGGAAGCACCACGCAGTCGGAAAACAGCTTTTCATAATCCAGTATATCCCGGGGATGGGGTTTTAAAATTACCTGCGCGCCCTGTCCGTACTGCGCGATGATATCCCGGAAGATCCGCTCTCTGGTAGCGAGGTCGCACAGAGGCTCCGTCAGGATCAGAATCTTTTTCTCATGATGCGCCCCTCCCGTCAGCTGACGGACCAGGGCTTCCTTATTTTCCAGAAAGATCCCAAGCAGGCAGTCCCTTCCCTGCGGCGTGACCGCTTCTGCCAGCTTCTCTCTGGGGCATTCGATGTATTTCGGGCAGGGATAAGGCAGAACGGAGATGTCGTTCACTTCCATATCTATGCAGTATTTCCCCCATCCATTCTGAATGAAGATCAGGTTCCGGGACGCAAGGAACGCTTTCAGCCTGAAATGTCCCCGGTTGTCGTATCTGGCCGTATCATAATAGCGGATGCAGTCCAGCCCGTCCTCCAGGGCATGATAGCGGATCCGCTTCCAGCTTAAGTAATACCCGATGGGGTCGGAATCGCAGAACACGTAAATATCCCGGTACTTCCTGAAATCCACGGGAACATACGCCTCCTGCGCCGCGCCCAGCTTTTTGCAGAAGATCATGCGGGAAACCATGTTCAGCACGAGGTTCCCCCTGTCCCTGTGGTATTTTTCCAGGCCGGGGATCCGGCTTTCTTCCTGCTCGTCAAAGCGGAAGACCGCTCCGTACAGACCGCTTTTTTCCAGCCGATTTGCCAGGGATCCAAAGTCGCAGGACATGGCGCTCAGCACCATGTCCGCGCCGCCCCGTTCTCCTTCCGGAAGGTTCAGCTCCTTCAGGCAGGCCACATATACATGATAAAAGGTATGGCATACATAGATCCGTTCCTTCACATTCTTCTCCTCCCGCGGGCCGGTATCCGGAGCGTCCCGCATCCGTCCAGCTAGGCCTGCGCCGCGCTTACTGCGCCGCCCTTACTGCGCCGCCAGCGTCTCCTCACAGGTCTTTATCACCCACACGTCCTGGATCCGCCGCACGCAGCCGTCGGCCGGCCAGGCCGGCATGCTGCGGTATTCCTCCGACTGCCGGATGGCCTCCTGGGTTTCCTCGCTCACCTCCGGCGTCTCCATGCCGATATAGATCTTCATGAAATTCTGCCGTACGCCGCTGGTGAGAAGGCCGGTTTCCTTCGCCGCGCCGGACAGATCGTCAAAGCGCTCCCCATCCATGCCGTAGCTTCCCAGAAGATCCGGCGTATCGCTCAGGCCGTATTCTCCCAGCACAAGATAGGCGTCTCCCGGCTGATAGCCCTCCGTCGTCTCCAGCCGCTCCATGATCCGGTTATACCAGGCATAGGCTCTCTCATAGGCGATATCCATCCGGAAATAAGCCTCGTTTGTCACCAGAAAATTTTCATAGCCCACAAGCAGGAGGACAGCTGTAACAAACAGGCTGAGAAGTCCCGGCAGCCTGCCAAAAACACGCCCTCCCGCAAGGCTCTTTCGTTCCGTCTTCCCTCCCGCCGTCCGCTCCGGGCCGGAAGCGCCGGACGAAGCATGCGCAAACAGCCCGTCCTTCTTTCGCAGGCTCCGTTCCAGTATGGCGATGATAAAAACATAAAGGATCACATACTGGTACAGCATCAGCATGCTGACGCTGGCATCCGGCGCCATGATGATAATGGAGCCCATGGAAAGCGGCACCGCCGCCGCGAGAAACAGATACAGGGCCGCTCCCGCCGGACGCTTCCACAGCCTTTCTTTTACAAACCAGGCGATCACGAAGCCTGCCGCAAGCAGGCAGCAGATCACATTCAGTCCCCTGGCAAATGCCGTCACAAAGGAGTACGGCTCCAGGATAAAATACTCCGCCACATAACGGTACGCCCGCAGGATGAGCCGGGGAAGCCTTGCCGGATCGATCTGCCCCATCTGGTTCAGGCCGTTATAGGCATCCAGCTCCGGAAAGATCAGCCTTGCGGTCAGGCTGTAGATGGCCACGGATGCCAGAAGCACCAGGAAGGCCTTCACCCCGGAAAGGAAAACCGACCGTATTCTCTCCGCAGGGATCCCGGCCATACGCCGTTCCTTTTCCGAGGCCCCTCCCGTCTGCGGCCCGTCTTCCCGCAAAAGATCCAGAAACAGGCCGCAGACCAGCACCGCCAGCGCCAGGCACAGATAGGCCTGGTACAGCCCCAGGCCCAGCACCAGAAGCACGGTTCCCGGAAGGAATCCGGACCGGTATCTGCGGATCAGGAAAGCCGCCGTACAGGAAAAAAAGATCCCCACCGCATAGCAGTCCGCCGTGAACATGAAGGTAAACATGCTGCAGACAGAGGGAAAGGACAGCATCAGCAGCGGAACCAGCACCACGCCGGACATGCTGCGGATATCCAGGGCAGAAACCACCATACAGGCCGAAAGGGACAGGAAAAATACCGCGAACAGCCCTCCGATCCAGGGGACGCTCC
This sequence comes from Candidatus Eisenbergiella stercorigallinarum, assembly GCA_019120525.1. GTDB lineage: Bacteria > Bacillota > Clostridia > Lachnospirales > Lachnospiraceae > Eisenbergiella > Eisenbergiella stercorigallinarum. The sequence continues at coordinate 23,117 of DWUW01000154.1, forward strand.
AGACTCCGTCCAGCGGATTGATATATTTCAGGAACCATCTGCCGAATTCCGATCCCACGCCAAAGCTTCCGATATTGTTGATGTCGTCCCAGTTGGGCAGCTTGTTCGCGAACATATAGGCATGGATCAGGATGCCGGATATCATGCCCGCGCAGAAACACAGGCGGATGCGGGAGGGTATTTTTTCAACAAGCGCTTTTATCATATCCGTATTCTGCGTCATTCGGTTCATCCTTTCTTCGCCGTTCCCACAATGATCCCGTCCACATGAGTATATTCCATGTCCGGGCTGACGCACATGGCCTCATCGGACGCGAGATAGATATACAGCGTATCCTCCCTCACATCCGCCAGCGCGTCCAGCAGATCCTCCGCCACCTGCGCCCGGACCGTCACACAGGCACTGCAGAAATCGTTCACGGTCATCCCGTTCTGCGCGGCGTAAACGGAAAGCTCACTGACCAGATCCTCGTCCTCCAGAAGGTAGGAAACAAATACCATATGTTCTATCTCCGGATCCTCCGCCCATTCCTCCCACCGCGCGTCGTCCAGAGGGCTGACATAGGCGTAATCCGTACTGAACTGTACCTGCCGCTGCATGAGCTGCCATTTGCCGTCGTACACCTGGAATACGGCGAACGCGACGAGGAGTACGGCAGCCATCCCCTGCCAGGGCATGGATTTTTCCATAAAAACCACGCTTCCCAGGATGACCAGATAGACCACAGGCCAGATCAGCCGCCCCGTATTTCCCACAATCCCCCACAGCCTGGCCGCCCACAGCGGCAGGGAAAAGCTTACTATCACCTCTGAGCCAAACGCGATCTGCGGAGACAGAGCCGCCAGCACGCACAGGACGCAGAGCAGGAAAAACGCCAGGGCATTCTTCCCCTTCCTGCGGTACGGGTTCTCCTGCCCGGCATCCTTTCCCCTGCCGGAAAGCTTCGCGGCTATCCCGGCGAAGATATTCTCCCTTCTGACAAACAGCCGGAAGGCAAAATGAAGCAGCCAGCCGGCCACCCCTGCCAGAAGAGTCAGCAGGATCCCTGTCCCGGGAAAAGCCAGTCCCTCCTGCGCGTCATTCCCGTGCACAGGAAGCGTCTCAACCACCCGCGACCAGCCCTGGGGATTGAACAGGCCGTTCAGGTTAAAGCCCGCCTGCCCCAGGATCGTAAAATCTGCCAGATGCTCATGGGAAAATCCTCCCAGAAGCGCCGTCATTCCCACAGCGCAGGCAGCGTAGGCTCCCATCGCCGCAGCTCCGCGCGTGATTCCTTTTTTCCTTATCACATCCGCCAGGAAAAAACTGAACAGGATCAGCGCGCAGATCAGGATAAAATATGGCTGGATCCCCGAGGCAAGAAGCCCTGCCGCTCCCCAGCCGGCCGCTGCATGCGCCGCCCTCATCCCTTCCCTCTTCAGTCCCAGGTACAGGCAGAGCAGGACCAGCCACTGCGCCCCCAGCGCCATATTCACCGTCATCTGGGACAGCATGACGGGCGTAAGGATGAAAAGCAGGCTGCCCACCGCAGATTCCGCCCTTTTCCCCACATAATGGTAGATGAGAAGGGATCCGAACGCTCCCTGCAGCATAAAACAAATAAGGCCCCACAGCCCGAAATACTGAAATCGCTCCGGCAGGATTCCCCGGAACAGCTTGAAGAACACAGCCAGAAGCGGCACAGAATCCGTATAGATCACAGACACCTCATAAGGCCAGGACATCCGGTCCGTCAGCCCGATGGGAAAGGTCCATGCGCTGTCCCGGAAAAAGCACCACCCAAGATAATGCTGGGTCAGGTCTCCGCCGCCCAACAGCCAGTCCGTATAGGTAACATCCAGCACATGCACGCCGTAAATACACAGAAAAGCCGCGATCCCGACTGCCATACCGCACAGCCAGACCATATTATTTATCATCCAGGCCGAAAAGCCCTTTCCGTTCCACTTCCGCACCGTTTCTGTTTTTCCTTCCATTCCGTTATCCGCCGCCCTCCCGGGAAAGCGGCGCAGCCGCAGGCAGGATCACGCCCACAGCCTGAAAACTGAGGAAAGTATAACACTTTTCCAGCCGGGAGACAACCGGAAACCTTTTTCTTCTTTCCCTTACGCCCATTCAGAAAATTACTTGATTTTCCTTATTTGATGCTGCGGCTGCGCTATGATATAATGATTGCGCATAATAATTGCGCGAAGCGCAATCCGGCACGATTACATCGTGCCGCCCCGCTTCGCGGGGAATCATCAGGAAAGGGTAGCTGCCATGGAAGACAGAAAAACGGTTCTGATACGGGCGGATGGGAATCCGGACATCGCCACGGGGCACTTGATGCGGTGTCTTTCCATCGCTGAAGCGCTGCGGGAGCAGGGAGCGCAGGCGGAATTTGCCGTCGCGGATCCGGTCTCCGCCGGACTGCTCGCTTCTTTTTGGGAAGAAGAAAAGGCTTTTCCTGTCCATGTCCTGCATACGGACTATCGGAAGCCGGACGCGGAGCTTCCGGCCCTGGAGCGGCTGCTGGAAAACGGCCCTGCCGGACAGGCAGGCGGACGCTTCCGCTGTCTTCTGATCGATTCCTATTTTGTGACGCCGCCATATCTGGAGGAGCTCAGGAGACTCCTTCCCACCGCTTATCTGGATGACCTGATGGCCTTCGACTGTCCGGCGGATCTGGTGGTCAACTATGATTTCCTGCCGCCCCGGGATTTTTATTCCAAAGCGGGCAGGACGCTGCTGGGAGGCCGGTATACCCCCCTTCGCAGCCAGTTTTGCGGGCTTACCCCGGCATTTCGGGAACAGGTGGGCAGCCTTCTGATCTCCACCGGAGGGACGGATGCCTGCAATGTGGCGGGACGGCTTGCAGCCTTCCTTCTCCTCGCCCCTCAAAGCGCCTCCTGGAAGATCCACGCGCTTACAGGCCCCATGCACGCACACAGACGGGAGCTTACAGCGCTTGCCGCAAAAGACCCCCGGCTGCAGCTGCATGAAAACGTAAAGGACATGGCTTCCCTCATGGCGGGCCGCGACCTGGCGGTATCCGCCGCAGGCACCACCCTGTACGAGCTCTGCGCCGCAGGCGTGCCGGCTGTCAGCTTCACCCTGGCGGACAACCAGCTTTCCTGCGCCCGTGACATGCAGCGCTTCGCGGGGGTTCCCTGCGCCGGTGACGCCAGACAGGAAAAGGATATCATCGAAACGCTTGCGTCCCTGCTTTTTTCCCTGGCAAAAAACAGGGAGAAACGGGATGCGCTGGCCCGCTCCATGCATGCCGCCGTTGACGGAAGAGGCGCGCAGAGGATCGCGCGCGCCCTGCTTGCGCTCTGATCCGGCGTTTGCGCGCTGGCCTGAACGGCAACGGCCTCCCTCCCGCTCCAGGAGCGCGGCGAAAAGGCCCTTTCATAAGATCCATAGGATCACACATCTATCAGAACAGCCGCGCTTTGCGGCAGAAAGGCAAGGTCTGAGATATGCCGGAAACGGAACACACATACAAAAACGATACCTCCCAAAATGATATCTGCGGAAACGATACCTGCAGAAACGCCGTCGCCATCATCACGGCGCGGGGCGGGAGCAAGCGCATCCCCCGCAAGAACATCCGGGATTTCTGCGGCCGCCCCATTCTTTCCTATTCTATCCGGGCTGCCCTGGAATCCGGCGTCTTTGACGAGGTGATGGTTTCCACGGACGACCCGGAGATCGCGCGGATCGCGGAGAAATGGGGCGCCGCCGTCCCTTTCTTTCGCTCCGGCGACACCGCAGGAGACTACGCTTCCACGGACGACGTGATCCTGGAGGTGCTGCGGGAGTATGAAAAAAGAGGCGTCCGCTTCCGCCGCTTCTGCTGCATCTACCCCACCGCCCCCTTCCTCACCGCTGACCGGCTTCGGGAGGCCATGGCCCTGCTGGATACGGCGGAGTCGGTGATGCCCGTGGTCGCCTTTTCCTATCCGCCCCAGCGCGGGCTGATCGTGGAACACGGACGCGTCCGGCGCAAATATCCGCAATATCAGAATACCCGGTCTCAGGATCTGGAGAAAATGTATCATGACTGCGGCCAGTTCTACGCCTGCCGCACGGACGCGTTCCTGCGGGATGGCACCACGGACGTGGAGGACCTGGTTCCCGTTTACCTCTCCGATCTGGAGGTACAGGATATCGACACCGAAGAGGACTGGGAAATCGCGGAGCTGAAATACCGCAGGCTCCATCCGACGGATTCTGCCGGGATATAATCTCCGCGGCAGCCGCCGGACGGATATGCAGAGACCTCTCCGCCCGGCCCCGCCGCCCGCAGGAATCAAACAATCAGGAAAGGAAACTATCTTGCAGCCATTAAATACCCCCTATTTTCATATTCAGGAAACGGATCTGGACAAGGACGTTTCCATTTTAAAGCAGGCCCTGACCGACAACTGGGGAAACTGGATCGTGGGCTATTCCGTAAAAACCAATTCCCTTCCCTGGCTTCTGTGCTACATGAAGGAGCAGGGCTTTTACGCGGAAATCGTCTCCGGGACGGAATACCGGCTGGCAAAAAGGCTGGGCTTTCCGGATGAACAGATCATCTATAACGGGCCGATCAAGGAAAAGCAGATTTTCACCGACATCCTTCTGGCGGGCGGCCTGGTGAACCTGGATTCCAGCGAGGAGCCCGTATGGCTTTCCGGGCTTTCCGCCCGCTTCCCCGACAGGACCTTTTCCGTGGGCCTGCGGGTCAACTGCGACATCGCCTCCCTCTGCCCGGAGGAAGTGCTTGTCGAGGAGGAGGGAGGCCGCTTCGGCTACTGCTATGAAAACGGCGCGCTCGCCGAAGTCATCCGTTCCCTTCGCGCTCTTCCCAACGTGAGGATCGCCGGCCTGCACCTGCACTCCTCCACCCAGTCCCGCACGGTGAACGTCTACGCCGCCCTGGCCCGCACGGCGGTAAAAATCGCGCGGGAATACGACCTGAAGCTTTCCTATGTGGACATGGGCGGCGGCTATTTCGGAGGCCGGGACGACAAGCCTGACTACCGGGACTATTTTCCCGCCATCTGCCGGGAGCTTCGTGCCGCTTTTAACCCGAAGGAAACCATCCTCATCGCGGAGCCGGGCGTCAGCCTGATCTCCCGCGCCACCACCTTCGCCACCACCGTCCTGGATGTGAAGCACATCCGGAACCACGTTTTTCTGGTGACGGACGGAAGCCGCACCAACTTAAATCCCCTGGTCACCAGGCACGTATATCCGCACCATATCGAATACGCGGACGCGCCGAAGGGCCGCCCGACGGTTCCCAGCCAGTGGGTGACCGGCTTTACCTGCATGGAATACGACCGCCTGTTTGAGATCAAGGACGGCCCCGCCCTGAAAAAAGGCGACCGGATCATCTACGATACCGCCGGCGGCTACACCATGTGCCTGAATCCTCTTTTCATCCATTATTTCCCTCCCGTCTGGGTGACGAAACGGGACGGAAGCCTGTTCAAAGCCAGAGAGCAGTGGGATGTGGAGGAATTCATGCAGAAAAATTATGTAAAATAACGCTGTCAGAGCCCCCTGCAGGCCGTACCTGCGCGAATCCCGCCCGGCAGTCCGTGCCCTGCACGGAAAATGCCCGGAGCTTTGACAGCCGGACAAGGAGATATGCTTCATGAAAAAACAGTTTACCATCGGTTCCCGCAGCGTGGGAGAAAACTGCCCCGTTTTCATCGTGGCGGAAATGTCCGCCAATCACCTGCAGGACTATAACCGGGCCGTGGAAATCATCCATGCCGCGAAGGAGGCCGGAGCGGACGCCATCAAGCTGCAGACCTATACTGCCGACACCATCACCCTGGACTGCGATTCCCCGGATTTTCAGATCAACGAGGGAACTGTCTGGGACGGCACCACGCTTCATAAGCTGTATGAGGAAGCCTATACCCCCTGGGACTGGCAGCCGAAGCTGATGGAGGAAGCGAACCGGCTGGGACTGGAGTGCTTTTCCTCCCCCTTTGACGCCACGGCGGTGGACTTCATGGCTTCCATGAACATGCCCGCCTACAAGGTGGCCTCCTATGAGATCACCGATCTTCCCCTCATCCGCCGGATCGCCCGCCTCCATAAGCCCGTGATCCTGGCGACGGGCGTGGCGTTTCTTACAGACATCGAGCGCGCCCTCGCGGTCTGCCGGGAGGAAGGAAACGAAGAAGTGCTTCTGATGAAATGCGTCTCCGCCTACCCCACTCCCTATGAGGATATCCACCTGAACATGATGCCCACCCTGGGCCGTACCTTCGGCTGCCTCACCGGCCTGTCCGACCATTCCATGGGAAGCGCCGTGGCCACCGCCGCCACGGCCCTCGGCGCGCGGATGATCGAAAAGCACCTGACCCTGCGCCGGGCGGACGGCGGCCCGGACGGCTCCTTTTCCATGGAGCCGGAGGAATTCGCGGAAATGGTGCGAAACATCCGCGCGGTGGAAAAGGCGCTTGGCGATTCCGATTACCACCTCACCCCCGTTCAGGTAGTGGAGCACGGCGACTGCCGCTCCCTGTTCGCGGCGAAGGATATCGCTGAAGGGGAGACGTTTACGCCGGAAAACGTCCGTTCCGTCCGGCCGGGGAACGGGCTGCATACCATGTATTATGAAAAAATTCTCGGAAAAAAGGCGGCCTGCGCCATTCAGATGGGGACGCCGATGAAGTGGGAGCTGATTCGGTAAAGTTATGGAGCCGGCTGATGACCGGCTCCTGCTTTCTTAATCGTCATAGTGTCCCAGACAGGAAATAATATAAATGATCCCGCCCTGCTCATAGTAAACAATGCGGTTGGTTTCGTCAATACGACGGCTCCACAGGCCGCTCAGGCTGGCCCGCAGCGGCTCCGGCTTACCGATCCCTTCACAGGGACTTCTCTGAATATCCTTGATCAGCGCATTGATCCGTTTCAGCGTTTTTTTGTCCTGCGTCTGCCAGTACAGGTACTCGCTCCACGCCCGATCCTCCCACAACAGCCTCATTCGTCCACCTCTATCAGATCATGCTCGGCGAAATGCGCCTTGCCAGTCTTTACATCCTGCATGACGCTCTCCAGGTGGCGGAGATTGCTTTCCGAGTAAAACGGATCAGCCGAAACCTCAAACGGTATGCGGTACTCTCTGCCGACCTTCTTTGCGAATATCGTAAAGGCCGCGCTCATGGAAAGGCCCATCTCGGTACAGGCCCGTTCCATTCTCTTCTTAACATCTTCATCCATCTTAATATTTACATTGACCATGTGTGCCATATAGAACACTCCTTTCCCACCCATAGTATATGCAAATAGGAAGAAAAATTCAAGCATTTTTCTTTACTTTTTCTGTAAATACTGTTGTACCTGACACAATAATACAAATACGGCTGTAACCGCGTAACAGCAGATTACAACCGCAGAAATGGTACTTATCACAGCTTCTTCACAAACAAGGCCCGTATGGCGTTCAGTACGGCCAGAATCATCACGCCCACATCGGCGAAGATGGCGAGCCACATGTTGGCGATGCCCACCGCTCCCAGAGCCAGGCAGACCAGCTTGATGCCGATGGCAAACACAATATTCTGGTACACGATCCGCAGGCATTTGCGGGAAATGCGGATGGCCTTTGCGATCTTCATGGGATCGTCATCCATCAGGACCACATCCGCCGCCTCGATGGCGGCGTCGGAGCCCATGGCTCCCATGGCGATTCCGATATCCGCCCGGCCGAGAACCGGCGCGTCGTTGATGCCGTCGCCCACGAAGGCCAGCTTTGCCTTCTCCGGCTTCATCCGCAGAAGCTCTTCCACCTTCTCCACCTTTCCGGCGGGAAGCAGCTCACTGTATACCTCGTCGATCCCAAGGCTTTCCGCCACCTGATCGGCAACCTTACGCGCGTCCCCGGTGAGCATGACGGTTTTTCGGACGCCGGATGCCTTCAGCTCCCGGATGGCCTCCTCCGAATGAGGCTTCACAATGTCGGAAATCACAATGTGTCCGGCATACTCTCCGTTTATTGCCATATGGATGATGGTGCCAACACAATGGCAGTTCTTATAGCCGATTCCCATTCGCTCCATCAGCTTATCGTTTCCGGCGGCCACTTCCACGCCGTCCACCTTTGCGATCACGCCGTTTCCGCTGATTTCACGGACATCGCTTACCCGGCTGCGGTCGATTTCCTTTCCATATGCTTTCTGCAGGCTCTTGCTGATGGGATGGGAGGACGCGCTTTCCGCGAGCGCCGCGTACTCCACCAGCTTCGCGTCCTCCAGCTCATTATGGTGAATGCCGTTCACCTCAAATACGCCCTGGGTCAGCGTTCCGGTCTTATCAAAAACAACGATCTTCGTCTGAGACAGGGTTTCCAGATAATTAGAACCCTTTACCAGCACACCCGCGTTGCTGGCTCCGCCGATGCCCGCGAAAAAGCTCAGGGGAATGCTGATCACCAGCGCGCAGGGACAGCTGATCACCAGGAAGGTAAGCGCCCGGTAGATCCAGGTTCCCCAGTCCGCAGGCATGCCCAGCGCGAGCATGCGCGCCAGAGGCGGCAGGATTGCCAGCGCCAGCGCCGCATAGCAGACGGCAGGGGTATAGATGCGGGCAAATCTGGAAATGAAATCCTCCGATCTGGATTTTCGGGAGCTGGCGTTTTCCACCAGATCCAGGATTTTGGAAACGGTGGATTCCCCGAATTCCTTCGTGGTCCGAATCTTCAGCACGCCGGTCATGTTGATGCAGCCGCTGATGATCTCGTCTCCCTCCTTCGCGTCACGGGGAAGGCTCTCTCCGGTGAGGGCGCTGGTATTCAGCGATGAGCTTCCCTCCACGATCACGCCGTCGATGGGAACCTTTTCCCCGGGCTGTACCACGATGACGGTCCCGATCTCCACCTCGTCCGGATCAACCCTTTCCAGCTTTCCGTCCCTTTCCATATTGGCATAGTCAGGCCGGATGTCCATCAGCTCGCTGATGTTCCTGCGGCTCTTTCCCACCGCATAGCTCTGGAACCACTCGCCCACCTGGTAAAACAGCATGACCGCGATGGCTTCCGTATAATCCCCGCTGCGTTCCAGAAGCGCCAGCGCGATTGCGCCGACGGTGGCGACGGCCATCAGGAAGTTTTCGTCAAATACCTGACGGTTTCTGATCCCTTTTCCCGCCTTCAGCAGGATATCATAGCCGATCACCAGATAAGGCGCCAGATACAGCAGGAACCGCAGCCATCCTGCGTCGGAAGCAAACGGGATAACATTCAGCACAATCAGCAAAACCGCGGCAGCAATGATACGCAGCAGCATAATTCTCTGTTTCTTATTCATCGTAATCTTCCTTTCTTTACCGGCATTCCGTCGTTGGGCACGCCCTCACGACATGTCCTGCCAGACAGAAATGCCCGCCGCATCCGGCAGGCATCCGTCCACAGCGACATTTTCCGATCAGAGGAAAATCTCGCAGTCGTCCTCTACCTTTTTGCAGTTCTTACGGACCTCCGGCATAACGGCCTTCGGATCCTGCCCCTCTTCAAATTCCACGATCATCTTCAGCGTCATGAAATTCACGGTCGCGTCCTTCACGCCCGCCGTCTTCTTCGCGGCTTCCTCCATCTTATTCGCGCAGTTGGCGCAGTCCACGTCGATTTTATAAGTCTTTTTCATGATATCTGTTTTCTCCTTTTCTTTAACAATTAAGCAATTATTTAATTTATACCCTTATCATATGCCACATTTGCCCCTTCGTCAACAGCTTTCATTCCACTTCTTCCGAACGGGCAATAAGTATTCCCAAATGGGAAAGACCTCCGGATTTTTTTTGCAGGATCCTGCCGGATATGATACAATAATTGCGCGCGGCACAATGCCTGCGCGCAGCGCAATCCAGAAAGGGAAACGGCAGCAGGCGCTTCAGAACGGAGGTTCCCATGTCAGAAAACAAACTACCTCACGACCATGGCCAGAAAATCGAACAGCAGACGGAAGAAATGCCCAGCGTGGATAATTTTCAGACCGTCGCGGAAATTTTCAAACAGCTTGGGGATGGAAGCCGGATCCGGATCTTCTGGCTCCTGTGCCACTGCGAAGAATGCGTTATCAACCTTTCCGCCCTGGTGGAGATGAGCAGCCCAGCCGTCTCCCACCACCTCCGGCAGCTGAAGGCCGCCGGGCTGATCGTCAGCAGGCGGGAAGGCAAGGAGGTCTATTATAAGGCAGCGGAAACCGACAGGGCACAGCTTCTGCACCACATGATCGAAGATCTGGTACAGATCGCCTGCCCGTCCGCCCCTGAAAAGGAAATTCCCTGCCATAACGGCGGCCAGGCCGAACTGATCCGCTCTATCCACGACCGCCTGACGCAGAATCCGGGACAGCGCTTCACCATTGAAGAGCTGTCCCGGGAATATCTGATCAATACATCTACTCTGAAATCCGTATTTAAGGCCGTCTATGGCCAGCCCATCGCCGCCTACATGAAGGAATTCCGCATGCACAGGGCCATGGAGCTTCTGCGCGGAACCGATATGCCCATTTCTGATATCGCGGCCGCCGTAGGATATGAATCCGCAGGCAAATTCACCAAAGCTTTTCAGGATGTCGCCCACGTCCTGCCTTCCGAATACCGAAAGCAGTTCCTCCGCGGGGAAATCCGATAGGATAAAAGAGAGATCCTGTCCTGCCGCAAAAGAACGCGCGGCCTTCCGCGGCAGGGCTGTCCGGGCCTGCAGGCTCCCTACAGGCCCTGCTCTCCGAGCACGAAATGCACGACCCCGCAATCATACTGCGCCCAGATGCCATGTCTCGCCTCATCTCCGGAACG
>DWUW01000013.1 GCA_019120525.1 Candidatus Eisenbergiella stercorigallinarum
ACATTGAAAACGAGCCGGAAAAGGCTTGCGATCTTATGATGGAGCGAGGAAGAGAGATGGAAAAAAGAATCGTTTCTTACGGAAGGCTGCCGGAGGAGGCCGTCAGGATCCGGGAAGAGGTATTCATGAAAGAGCAGGGGTTTCAGGAAGAATTTGACGAAATCGACGGCCATGCCTCCCATCTGGTTCTTTTCTGCGACGGCGCTCCTGCGGCTACCCTGCGTTTCTGGCAGGATCAGACGGAAGGAAAAGGCTGGATGATCGGGCGGCTTGCTGTCAGAAAGGAATACCGGGGAAAGGGGATTGGCGCGGAGCTTCTTGCGGCTGCCGGGGAAGAGGTCCGGAAAGCGGGAGGCAAAACAGTGCGCCTGCACGCCCAGAGACAGGCGCAGCCCTTTTATGAAGGGCAGGGATATGCCGCTTACGGAGAAACGGATTTTGATGAGGGCTGTCCCCATGTATGGATGAAAAAAAGTTTCCCCAGGGGCTGAACGGATCAGCAGAACGCGCGGAGGAAGACAGGGAAAAACAGGAGGACGGGATCGGACGGCTGCTCCAAAAGACGCGGGAAAATGAAATTCGGAGGTAAAAATGCCCTCAGACATGAAGGAGAGGATCGCCCGGGAATTTATCCGGCTGGCCCGGGCGGGATCCATTGACAGGATAACGGTAAAGGACATTGTGGAAGCCTGCCATATCACCAGGCAGACCTTCTATTATCATTTCAGGGACCTCCTTGACGTGATCGACTGGTCATTCCGCCAGGCGATGGGAGAGCTTGCGGAAAAGAGCCTGCAGCTGGATTCCAGGCAGCAGGTGATGGAGCTGTTCCTCACGGAGGCGGTGCAGGCGAAGGATCTGATCAGAAGGCTCCTGGATTCCCAGCTTAGGGAACAGACGGAGCGGCTTCTGGTGGAGGCCGTCCGCGCCTGGTTTCAGGAGATGGCGGACCGGAGGGAGCTTCTTGAGGATGTCAGCCGGGCGGACGCGCAGGTGGCGCTTGACTTTTATTCCTACGCGGTGGTGGGGATCCTGCTGGAATACTGTAGCCGGCCGAGGCTTGACGTGAAGCGCCTGGCAGGACAGCTGACCCGGCTGATGGACGGAAGCTTTCAGAAGGAGCTTGAGGACTGAGGGCGTAAAGGAAGAGCGGCCCCCCGCAGGGCGGCAGACGGGACTGACAGAAGGGCTCCGGTGTAAAGATTTTTTACACCGGGGCCTTTTTGTCAGGACAGAGGGAGAGATCTGCGTATGGAAGCGGAGGCGGATTTCTGGTAAAAATAAAACAGAGCCGGAGCGGCACAAATAGCCCTGATGGCAGAATAGAAATCGCATTCGCGATTTCTATTCGCCCCGTCGTTGCGCGACGGAATGAGGATCGATATGGAGAAAATCTGAGGCGCTTCGGACGGGAGGTTTGAATGGATCAGGGAATTTTATCTGTCAAGCTGTGCGAGATGGAAAAGGAGTACGGAAGGCTGCAGAGCCGCATCCAGCTTTTTCAGGACCGGGATCATAAACGGCTCCTGGAGGAGATCCGCCGGATGGAGGATGAGGCGGAGCAGGAAACCCTGCTTCTGGAAAAAAGAATGCGGGGGAGCGGTTCGCCCGCCGCGGTGAAGCTGGCGCAGGCGCAGCTCGCCTATGAGAAAAGCGTGCGCCGGATCCTGAGGGAGGCGGAGGCCGGCGCGTTTTCCAGAGAAAACAGGCCGCCGGAGAATCCGGAGCCTGCGATCCTCTGCGCGGAATATGCGGCGGATTTTGCCACGCAGTCCATGAACTACGCGCTTCTTGCCGCGCTGAAGGCGATGGAGCGCCAGCTTGCCTGTGAAGAGAAGGAAGGAGAAAAAGAAAATGAATGAGGTGAAAACTCCGAAAAAGCCGCTTATTTTTTACTATGTGATCGTCATGCTCGTGCTGATGCTGTTAAATTTCCTCGTCATGCCCGGCATGCTGCAGGCCAGCATCCGGGAGGTGGATTATGGCACCTTCATGGACATGATCGACGAGAAAAATATCGGTGAGGTTGAGGTGGAAAGCAATCAGATCATCTTCACCGATAAGGATAATACGCAGATCTACAAGACCGGGCCGATGTTCGATCCGGGGCTGACGGAACGGCTGCATGAAAGCGGCGCGGTATTCGCGCAGGAGATCGTGGAGCAGGCGTCCCCCTTCGTGAGCTTCCTGTTTTCCTGGGTGCTGCCCATCGCGGTCTTTGTGGGCCTGGGCCAGTGGATGTACAAGAGAACGATGAACAAAATGGGCGGAGATTCCATGATGTTCGGCATGGGAAAAAGCAGCGCGAAGGTTTACGTGAAGTCCTCCGCCGGCATCCGCTTCAGCGATGTGGCCGGAGAGGATGAGGCGAAGGAAAACCTGACCGAGATCGTCAACTATCTGCACGACCCGAAGCAGTATGAGGAGATCGGCGCATCCATGCCCAAGGGCATCCTGCTGGTGGGCCCTCCCGGAACCGGCAAGACCATGCTGGCGAAGGCGGTCGCCGGCGAGGCGGACGTTCCCTTCTT
>DWUW01000155.1 GCA_019120525.1 Candidatus Eisenbergiella stercorigallinarum
ACATTAAAGAGATGGAGTATGTTCGATATATCGGAAGCGGATACAGCGGACATTGGGAAATTACGGAGTAAAACGGACGGACTGGAAACAGCCCGTCCGCACCCGTTTCGGGCTATGAAAAAAGAAGCGGCCTCTTCTTACAGGAGAAACCGCTTCTTTTACGTAAGTGAACCTGATATTACACTCACAAAACCGGCTGGAGGAAAGGGTTCCCCTTATCCGATTCTGTACCCGCCTCACCCAAACTTCTGCACATAGCTCATGATCAGAATGAACAGAACGATCAGGGGCAGGATGTAGCTGACATAAAACCGCGCCCACTTGGGGAATTTCAGGCCGTTTCCGGCATCCGCCTCCTCGGTGAAGTTCTTCCAGCCCCATCCGTAGCGGCTGGTGCAGAAAAGGAGGTAGCCCACGCTTCCCAGAGGAAGGAGGTTATTGGAGACGATGAAGTCCTCCAGATCCTGGATCGTGGTTCCCTCTCCCAGCGGAGCGAAGCCGCTCAGCAGGTTGAAGCCGAACACGCAGGGCAGGGACAGGATCAGGATCAGAACCAGGTTGACCAGGGTGGATTTGGTTCTCGTCCAGCCGAACAGGTCGATGCCGAAGCTGATGATATTTTCAAAGACCGCGATCACGGTGGACAGGGCGGCGAAGCTCATGAACAGGAAGAAGAGAGCGCCGAAGATCCGCCCGCCGGCCATCTGGTTGAAGATGTTGGGCAGGGTGACGAACACCAGTCCGGGGCCTTCGCCGGGATTGACGTTGAAGGCGAAGCAGGCCGGGAAGATCACCAGGCCGGACAGCAGGGCCACCGTGGTATCCAGGCAGCAGATGCGCACGGACTCTCCCGTCAGGGCGTGATCTCTGGAGATGTAGCTTCCGAAGATCGCCATGGCGCCGATGCCGAGGCTCAGGGTGAAGAAGGACTGTCCCATGGCCGCGTAGACCACCTCAAACCAGCCGTATTCCTGGATCTTTCCGAAGTCGGGAACCAGATAGAAGCGGATGCCTTCTCCCGCGCCCGGCAGGGTGACGCTGCGGATGCACAGCAGGATGAGGATGAAAAACAGCGCGACCATCATCACCTTGGTGATCCGTTCCACGCCGTTCTGCAGGCCCATGCCGCAGATGCCGAAGCAGACAAGAACAACAACCACCATCCAGAACAGCATGGGGCCGGGTTTGGCCAGCATACCGTTGAAGACGCCGCCCACTTCGTCAGGTGTCAGGCCGGTAAATTCGCCGCGCAGCATTTTGACGATATAGGCCAGCATCCAGCCGGCTACGGTGGTGTAGAACATCATGAGCAGGTAGTTGCCCGCCATGGCAGGATAGGACAGCAGATGCCATCTGGTGTTTTTGGGTTCCAGCACATGGAAGCTCCTTGCCGCTGATCTGCGGCTGGCGCGTCCCACGGAAAATTCCATGACCATGATGGGAAGGCCCAGGATGACGAGCGAGATCAGATAGATGACCACGAAGGCCGCGCCTCCGTATTTCCCCGTGATGTAGGGAAAGCGCCATACGTTTCCAAGTCCGATGGCGCAGCCGGCGGAGATCAGGATGAAGCCCAGCCGGGAAGAAAAGCTTTCTCTCTTTTCCATTGGAATAAAATCCCCCTTTTGACGATTTCAGACGGCCTGACAGGTGTCTTTTGCTGAAAAATGCCGCCTGCGGTCAGTCTGTGTCCAGTTTATAAAAGATAGATACAGAAGTCAATACGGACCGGCAAAGAATTCGGCCAGGTCTGCGCAGGAAATGCGCAGACCTGGCCGAATAGTAACGAAACCACCTTGAGAAAGCCTGTCCCCTGTGTTAAGATTATCAGATGAGGGCGGAGTCCTGAAAGGAAAATTATCATATATGGAAGAATTATCGACAGCATGGCCCGTCCTTCTGGCAGCGGGCGGCATCCTTCTTCTGGCGCTTGCCGGAATTCTTACGGTCAGATTTTTCAGAAGCCACAGCCGCCGGTCGGAAATGGACGACATGGAGGGCCATGAGTTTGAATATTTCTGCGCGGAGCTTCTGCGGGACAACGGGTTTTCCGAGGTGGAGGTGACGCGGGGGAGCGGGGATTTCGGCGTGGATATCCTGGCGGAAAGGGACGGCGTTACCTACGCGGTGCAGTGCAAGTGCCATACGGATCCGGTCGGCGTCCATGCGGTGCAGGAGGTCTACGCGGGCCGGGACTACTATGACAGGATGGTGGGAGCGGTCATGACCAACCAGTATTTTACGTCAGCGGCCGTACAGGCGGCCGAGAAGCTGAAGATCCTTTTGTGGGACAGGGGATATGTGGAGGCGATGTTGGAAGAGAAGGAGTGACTGCGCATGGCCTTTGTGGAATTTAAAAATGTGAAAAAGGTCTACCATATGGGCGAGGTGGACATCGAGGCCCTGAGGGATGTGAATTTTGAGATCGAGGAAGGGGAGTTCTGCGTGATCGTCGGCGCGTCCGGCGCAGGAAAGACCACGATCCTGAATATCCTCGGCGGCATGGATACCCTGTCGGAGGGGAGCGTGATCCTGGACGGGAAGGAGATCTCCTCCTACACGCAGAAGCAGCTCACCGCCTACCGCAGATATGACATCGGCTTTGTGTTTCAGTTTTATAACCTGATCCAGAATCTGACGGCGCTGGAAAATGTGGAGCTTGCTTCCCAGATCTCGAAGGACCCGCTGGACGCGGCGGAGACCCTGAAAAAGGTGGGGCTCGCGGAGCGGATCGGAAACTTTCCGGCCCAGCTCTCCGGCGGGGAGCAGCAGCGGGTGGCGATCGCCAGGGCGCTTGCGAAGAATCCCAAGCTGCTTCTGTGCGACGAGCCTACCGGAGCGCTGGATTATAATACGGGAAAGGCGGTCCTGAAGCTTCTGCAGGATACCTGCCGCAGTACCGGGATGACCGTGGTGGTGATCACGCACAACCAGGCGCTGACCGCCATGGCGGACCGGATCATCCGGGTAAAGAGCGGCACGGTGCAGAGCATGGAGATCAACGAACACATCACTCCAGTGGAAGAGATCGAGTGGTAAGGCGCACAGACAGGCAGGGCGCGGGGAAAAGAACGCGGCTGCCGAAGCTCCGGAATGGAGGCTGACATGAAATCTACCATGATAAAAACGACGGTGAGGGAGATTCAGGAGAGTCTGGGGAGATATCTGGCGATCCTTGCCATTGTGGCGCTGGGAGTCGGACTGTACGTGGGCCTGACGGTGACGAAGCCGGACATGCTGGCGGCGGGAGAGAATTATCTGGAAGAAAACCGGCTTTACGATCTGCGTCTGGTGTCCACCATCGGCTATGACGACGCGGCTGTGAAGGCTGTCAATGAGAGAGAGGATGTGGAGATCGCCGAAGGCGAGATCTATACGGATTTTCTGGCGGTGGATGAGGCCGGGGAGGAAAGCGTCCTGCGGGCCCATTCCATGCTGTGGAAGCTGAATCAGGCGGTGGTGACGGCAGGCAGGAAGCCCACCGCCGGAAACGAGTGCATGGTGGACGCGCAGGCTTATGGGAAGGATGCGCTCGGCACCACGATCCGGATATCGGAAAACAACGATGAGGATACGGCGGACATGTTCCGCTATACGGAATATACCATCGTCGGGCTGTGCAATTCTTCCTATTATATCAATTACGAGCGGGGCACTACAGCGCTGGGAAGCGGACGGCTGAAGGGATTCGTTTATCTTCCGAAGGACGGCTTTGATACGGATTATTATACGGATATCTATGTATTCCTGAAGGACCGGTACGGGCTGTACAGCCGGGAATACGACGACGCGGTGGAGGCGGCGGAGGACTGGGCGGAGCCTCTTGCGGAGGAGCTGGCGCAGGAGAGATATCTTTCCCTGAAGGAGGACGCCGAATGGCAGATCGAGGACGGGGAGAGACAGCTTGCCGAAAACCGGGCTGAGGCAGAGGAGGAGTTCGCGGACGCCAGGAAGGAGCTGGAAGACGGTCAGAAGGAGATCGAGGATGGCCAGAAGGAGATCGACGACGGCTGGGCTGAGATCGAGGACGCGAAAAGAGAGATCGAAGAAAATCAGGGCACGCTCGCGGATTCCAGACAGGAGCTTACGGACGGCCAGGCGCAGCTTGCGGACGGCAGGAAGGAGCTCGCCGACCGGAAAACCGAGGACTCCGATCTGGAGGATGAGGACGAGCGGGACAGCATGGAGGGCGGCCTGAACCTGGCCGAAGCGCAGCTTCTTGGAAACGAAGCGCAGCTGAATGCGGGGCTGGGGCTCGTCAATATGGGACAGGCGCAGATCGCGGCGGCCAGGGAACAGATCGCCCGGAATGAGGAGCGGCTGAGACAGGCGCAGGAGGAGCTTGCTGACGCAAAGGAGGAGCTTGCCGACGGCTGGGAGGATTATGAAGAAGGCCTGCGGGAGTTTGAAGAGCAGATGGCGGAGGCGGAAGAGGAGCTTTCTGATGCAAGAGAGGAGCTTGCCGATCTGGAGGAGCCGGATACCTATGTTCTGACCCGGGATGAAAATATCGGCTATGCCTGCTATGAGAGTGATTCCAGTATCATTGAAGGGATCGCCGGCGTTTTCCCCGTCTTTTTCTTCCTGGTGGCGGCGCTGGTCTGCATGACCACCATGGCGCGCATGGTGGAGGAGCAGAGGACGCAGATCGGCGTGCTGAAGGCGCTTGGCTATGGAAAGACAGGGATCATGGGGATCTACCTGTTTTATTCCGGAAGCGCGGCCATCCTGGGCTGCCTGATCGGCTTTTTTGTGGGCTCCTGGCTGTTCCCGTCCGTGATCTGGTTCGCCTACGGGATCATGTATTCCATGGGAGATTTTGTGCTTCTGATGGACTGGCGGCTGGGCGCGGTATCCCTGGCGGTGTCCGTCCTGTGCTCCATGGGAACCACCTTTGCCACCTGCCGGTATGAGCTGGCGGAGGTGGCGGCCCAGCTGATGCGCCCGAAGGCCCCCAAGAGCGGCAAACGGATCCTTCTGGAACGGATCCCTCTGTTCTGGAACCGGCTCTCCTTCCTGGTGAAGGTTTCCATCAGAAATATTTTCCGGTATAAGCAGAGATTTTTCATGATGGTGTTCGGGATCGGCGGCTGTACGGCCCTGCTCCTGACCGGCTTCGGCATCAAGGATTCCATCGGAGGGATCATCGACGACCAGTACGGAGAGATCCAGCTCAACGACCTTGGCGTGACCTTCAGCGATCCCTATGAGCAGAAGGACCGGACGGAATTTGAGACGGTCATGGCGCAGGAGGCGGAGGGCTTTATGATCTCCTTTGAGGAAAGCGCGGATCTGATCAACGGGGAGGAAAGCGAATCCGTGACGCTGGTAGTCCCGAGGGATCTGGAGGGCATGGGAGATTATCTGAGCCTGCATACGGAAAAAGGAGAGGTCATTTCCTGGCCGGAGAAGGGAGAAGCGGTGCTTACCGCGAAAATGGCGGAAAAATGCGGGCTGACCGTGGGGGATGAAGCGACCCTTACGGATGAGGACGGCAACAGCCTGACGGTCACGGTGTCGGGGATCAATGAGAACTTCATTTATAATTACGCCTATCTCTCTCCGGAAACCTGGGAGGAGCAGACCGGACAGACGCCGGAATATCAGACCGCCTATGTGAATGTGAAGGAGGGTCAGGACATCCATGCGGCCTCCGCCGCGATCATGAACTGCAGCGGCGTGGCCAGCGTATCCGCCTACGAGGACATGCGCGTCCGCTTCGGCAGCATGATGGAGAGCCTGGACTATGTGGTGGCGGTGATCATCGTCTGCGCCGGAGCCCTTGCCTTTATCGTGCTGTACAACCTGACCAACATCAACATCACCGAACGGCTCCGGGAGATCGCCACCATCAAGGTGCTTGGCTTTTACCGGAATGAGACGGCAAGCTACGTGTTCCGGGAAAATCTGCTTCTGACCGGCCTGGGAGCGCTGGCCGGCCTGGTCATGGGAAAGTATCTCCACAGCTTCGTCATGGAGCAGGTGGATATCGATATGATCACCTTCGACGTACACATCGCGCCGTTAAGCGTGCTTTACAGCATCCTGCTTACGTTCGTGTTCGCCGTGTTCGTCTGCGGGGTGATGAACCGCAAGCTGGATGCCATCAACATGGCGGAATCCATGAAATCCATTGAATGACGGCGGGGCTGGCCGCCGCTACGGGAAGGAAAAACAGACCGGGAAAAGAACCGGAAATCTTTTGCAGCAGGAGGAAGCGGAATGGATATCAATGAAACGCTGAACGAGGTGCTGGTAAAACTGTTCCGCGATATCAATACCATTGAGGAACGGGCGATCCGCACCGGCGAATACCGGGATGTGACCGCCAACGACATGCATGTGATCGAGGCCATCGGGACGGGAGAGGCGAAAAATATGACCGCGGTGGCGAAGCTTCTGTCCGTCACCACGGGCACGCTGACCATCTCCATGAATTCCCTGGTGAAAAAAGGCTATGTCCAGCGGGTGCGCAGCGAGGAGGACCGCCGTGTGGTTCTGGTCTCCCTTACAGAGAAGGGGAAGCGGGCCTTTCACCATCACAAGCAGTTTCACGACGCCATGATCCGGGAGGTCCTGAAAGGCCTGGATCCGCAGGAGCAGGAGATCCTGCGCCGCTCGCTTTTAAATCTGATGGCGTTTTTTGAGAAAAAGAAGGGATAGAGAGCCCCGTTTCTGCCGCGTCGGACGCCTGCAGCCGTTTTTTCAGGTTCGGGAAATCCGAAGGGCCGGCCTGCAGCAGGAAGGTGTGGAAGCGCAGGTCGGAATATCCCTCCTTCCACAGCGTCTGCGCTTCCTCCTTCAGGGAAAGAAGCTCCAGAAAGCTGAGGTAATATTTCAAATAGGTGGTCGGTTCCCGGCGGACGTAGTCATAGACGGCGTCCGCCGTTTGCTGCTCCGAAATGCCGAAGGCGGCAAGCGTCCGGTACACGTCTTCCCTTCCCGCGCCGTAATAATGAATGGACAGATCCAGCAGACAGTAAAGATTGATCTGAAGCTCCCGTTCCAGCCCGAGGATCTGCACCAGAAGCTGCTCTGCCCTGGAAGCCCCGTTTTCCGCCAGCACGTCGGCGGCATAGCCGTAGGAAAGGCTTTCCACATAATAGGCCCAGCCCTCCACATAGCCTCCGAAGGAAAGCACGGCGCGCACCGGCTCCGCGTTTTGGGAAGTCTCATACAGATGGTGATAGACGGTCTGATACAGATGGCCGGGATAGCCCTCATGGGCCAGCGTGGTGTACAGCTCCAGCCCGGACCGGGTGGAGGAGGGATTGATATAGATCACGTTTTCCGTCACGTCATCCAGGGGAGGCGTCAGATAGAAGGCCGGGGCGGTATAGTCCCGCAGGCTTTCGGAAACCGTTTTTGCCGTGCAGGATACGGAAGCCTCCGCCGCCCTTTTTGCAGCGGGAAAGGCCGGGAAATCCTCCTGCATCCTCCGCTTCAGGTCCTCCAGGATCTCCTGCGCGTTTTCAAAGGGGAAAGGGAACAGAGAAGAACTGCTTTCCGGAAGCTTCCCGGACAGCTGCCGGTATTCCTCCGAGAGCTGCCGGATCTTCTCCACATTGGACTGCAGCCGGTCCGACAGAAGCTGCGTGATTTCCTCCGGCGTCCGCCCGGAGCCGGTATTTCGCTTCAGCAGACAGATGTAATAAACCATCCCGCCCGGCATCTGCGTAAGCCCGCCGTCATAGCGCCCGCTTCCGGACAGGAGAAAAACCGCGTCTCCCAGCGCTTCAAAGGCCGGAGCCATCACCGTTTTCAGCAGCCGGTCATTTTCGGAAAGATATCGCTCCCTTTCCTCCGCCTGCACCTTTCCCTTCTCGATCAGCCCATCCAGACGCTCCGCAAAGGTGGTCTGCAGAAAATGCTCCCCCGCTTCCAGCGCTTCTTTTTCCAGAATAGCGTCACACTGCGCCGTCACCTCAGCCGCATCCGCCTCCGTCATGAAAAGACCGGCCGCGGCCTTTTCCTTTTCATATTCCGCAAGACCCTCCAGATAGTCCGGAACGCTTTCCAGAAGCTCCAGATAATCCGTCAGATCCTCCCTGTCCCGGAAGGCATACTCCGCCAGCAGGATGGGAAGCTCGGTCTGCATCCCGGAGGAAGCAGAAAGCGGCTCCTCCAGATATTCGCATTCCGCCAGCGCAAGCTCATTTTCCAGCCAGGGGATCATCAGGGACCAGGTCCAGGCGTCCTCCTCCTTCAGCTTTTCCGGATCGATCTCCCAGAGCGCGGTGAGCAGATTTTCCATAAGGGCGGCGCTTTCCTGCCTCCTCTGCCTGGAATAGACGGGAAGGGAGGCCGTATCCGGCTCCTTGAGGTACGGGGAAGGATCGGCCAGCGTATAGTGCAGGCTCAGACTGTCCCCGGACAGGGAGGAGACAAAAAAGTTCTCCGACGCCTGCCGGAAACGCCTGGCGTCGCTGTTCAGAAAAAGATAAAGAAATACGACAGCAAAACTAAGAAAAAAGACGGCAGTAAACAGACAGGGGAGTTTCTTTTTCAATCGAATAATCCTGATGGACTTTTTATCAGTTTATGACGTTGGGGCGGGCCTTATTCTGATACATCAGCCTGTCCACCCGCTGCAGAATTTCTTCCACGCCGGAATGAGGAGGCTCACAGAGCAACACGCCGATGCTGACCTGATTAAAGGGGCAGGGAGCGCCCGAACCCCATTCCCGGCATTCCTTCAGGCGGTCAAGGATCTCCTGCGGTATGCTGCCCGGGCAGACAGCGACGAATTCATCCCCGCCAAAACGGTAAACTCTGCCGAGATCCGCCAGGATGTCCGAACTGAGCCTGGAAAAATGCTTCAGATACTGATCGCCTGTGATATGGCCGTATCGATCATTGATGAATTTAAAACGGTCCAGATCCATAAAGAGTACGGAAAAAGTCTGTCCGGCTTTGGAAACAGACTGCAGATCGGTCCAAAGCTGTGAACGGTTGTGCAGGCCGGTTAACGGATCGTGGGATACCTCCTGCTTTAGTTCATTGATCTTGATGGCGTCAAGAACGATCTGATGAAGGATCAGGAAGGATACGCAGATGGTTGACAAAAGAAGAAACAGAATCAGGATTTTTCCCAGAGAAGCCTCTTCTTTCAGAAAATATCCGTTTAATGCCACAAGAAGCAGGAAGCAGAGGCAGTTGTTCAGCACCATATATTTATACCAGTGTTTTTCAAAGACACGGATATGCTCGATGACAAAAATATACTTTGGCACAAGACGTCTATAAAACGGTACCAGGGTTAAAAGATGCAGAAGGTTCTGCACGATCCAGATAAGGATCTGTCTGTCAGGCTCCAGCAAGCCTGCGATCTGAATGGAAAGGGAAAGGATCCCCAGCGTATACACCCAGCAGGTACAGGAAATGATGACCAGAAGCGGCAGTTTTTCCCTATAAAGGAACCGAAAGGGAATCATGAAAACCAGGCCGTACAGACTGAGGCTTCCATCTCCCCGAAAGGAAAGCTCCTCCGCAAAGGCATAGGAAATGCCAAATAGCACGGCGGAAAACAGGAACAGCGTAAGAAACGTTTTGAGAAAGCTGTATTTTCTGTGACAGCAGCGGTCTATGGAAAACAGGTTGAAAAAAAGCAGTTCCAGCGCAGGCAGATATTGAATGATCGGCATCTGATGTATCCCTCTCCAATGAATCCCGGAAGCTGCCGTTCATACTGACGGCCTTCGGAGTGATATTCCTTATTTTACCACTTTTGCGTCAGGTTTTAAAGGATAAAGAAAGATCCGCGCATTTTTATGCAGGAAGAAAAAGAAAATGATATACTGATACAAAATGAAACTCTCTTTTTGATACATTTATGGTGAATGGAGATAATTCTATGGAATATGAGACTGCGGTACGGCAGGTAACGGAAGCAGAAACACGAAGAAGGATCGCACGGACCATCCTGGAAGCCCTGCCGGACTGGTTCGGCATCCGGGAATCCAGGGAGGAATACATAAACGCCAGCGGAACCTGGACGTTTTTTGCCGCGTACCGGCAGGGGAGTCCGGCGGGCTTTCTGTGCCTGAAGGAGACCGGAAAAGCCACGGCCGAGCTCGCGGTGATGGGAGTGCTTTCCGAATACCACCGCCAGGGAATCGGCAGGGCGCTCTTTGAAGCGGCCAGAGAGGAAGCGGTCCGGAGGGGATATCGGTTCCTTCAGGTAAAAACGGTTGCGATGGGCTATTACGAGACATACGACAGGACGAACCGGTTTTATCAGAGCATGGGATTTCAGGAATTTGAAGTGTTCCCGGAGCTGTGGGACAGGGCGAATCCCTGCCAGGTTTATGTGATGGGGCTGGAGGGAGCCCTGGGAAAGGAAACGAATGAATATCGAAGCCTATAACCTGGACACGCTAAGAAAGCTTGTCCGGAATCTTCAGAAAGAAAACAGAGAGCTGCGGGCGCTTCTGCAAAGAGCGAACGTTCCCTGCGCGCAGAGCGAAGCGTTTCTGGATACGCCGGAGAAAGCGGAGGACTACGATTCGGATCAGGGAGCGAGAATCCTCAGACAGCCGGTCAGCCTGGATATGGCGAAACGGTTTTACGGTATGTTCTGGGGACGGGAGGATGTGTTCGCAAAAAGAGCCAGAAACGGAAACTATTATCCTCAGTGCGGGAACCGCTGGAACAGCCTGTGTCCAAGACAGGCAGGAGATTCCGAAACAGGAAAAAGAGTGTCCTGCGCGGACTGCCCTCATACGAGCTGGATCAGGCTGAAGCCGGAAACAATCCTTTCCCATCTGAACGGATACCGGGAGGATGGGACGGATGTGATCGGGGTATATCCCCTTCTGCCGGACGGGACCTGCCGGTTTCTGGTATTCGATTTTGACAACCATGAAAAAGGCGCGGAGAAGGGGGACTTTGCCAATACGGACCATTCCTGGCGGGACGAGGTGGATGCGCTGCGCCTGATCTGCCGTCAGAACGGGATCGACGCGCTGGTGGAGCGCTCCCGGTCCGGACGGGGAGCCCATGTGTGGATTTTCTTCCGAAGGCCCGTGGATGCAGCCGCAGCAAGAAATTTCGGCTTTTTGCTTCTGGATAAGGGGCTTTCCGCCATAAATCTGAAATCCTTTCACTATTATGACCGGATGTATCCGTCGCAGGACGTATCGGACTCTCTGGGAAATCTGGTGGCCCTGCCCCTTCAGGGACAGGCGCTGAAGGCGGGAAACAGCGCCTTCGTGGATGAAAACTGGAACGCTTTTCCGGACCAGTGGGGAAAGCTGTTTGAAACCGCCAGGCTGACGAGAGAGGATGTGGAGCGCCTTACGTTCCGATGGCAGACGGAGCTTTCCGGAAATCGGGAGGCTTCGTTTTATGCCGACCCGAAGAAACGTCCGAAGCCATGGAACCGGAAAGAGGAGTTTGTCAGGTCCGACGTGACGGGAAGGCTGCACATCGTCCTTGCGGACGGCGTCTATGTGGACGCGCTGAATCTGCAGCCCCGTCTGCAGAATCAGATCCGTGCGCTCGCCGCCTTTGACAATCCGGTTTTCTACAAAAATAAACGTCTGGGCTATTCCAATTACTACAATTTCAGCACGGTTTATCTGGGAGAGGATACGGAGGGCTATATCAAAATTCCCCGCGGACTTCTGGAAACGCTCACTCAAAAATGTGAGCAGGCAGGGATCGTTTATGACGTTGAGGATCACAGGGAAAAGGGAAGGCCCATCCGCGTTTCCTTCCGGGGAGAGCTGAGAGAGCAGCAGAAGCCGGCGGCGGAGAGCCTGCTTTCCGGAGACACCGGCGTGCTCAGCGCGGCCACCGCCTTTGGAAAAACGGTTGTCTGCAGCTATCTGATCGCCAGAAGGCGTGTGAACACGCTCATCCTTCTGGAAAGTACGGATCTCATTTCCCAGTGGGAGGAGGAGCTGAACCGGTTTTTAAAGATTGACGAGGACGCGCCGGAATACCGCACCAAAACCGGACGCGTCAAAAAGAGGGACAGTGTCATTGGAACTCTGAAGGGCGGCAGGGATACTCTGACGGGAATCATTGACATCGCCATGATCGGCTCCCTTTATAAAAAGGGCGAATTTCATGAAAGGCTCAATTCCTACGGCATGGTCATCATGGACGAATGCCATCACGCCGCATCCGCTACGGCGCAGGAGATCCTGAAAAAGGTGAATGCCAGGTATGTATACGGCGTTTCCGCTACGCCGGTACGCAGCGACAGCCTGGAAAAGATCAACTTTTTTCTGCTCGGGCCGGTACGGCACAAATATACGGCGCTGGAGCGGACTGCCGAACAGGGGATCGATTATCTGGTTTATCCGAGATATACCAGAACGGTGGATTTTTCAAACAAAACGGATACCAACGCGGCATACGCGCTGATCAGTGAAAATGCGGATAGAAACCGACAGATCGCGGAGGATATCCGCGCCTGTGTGAATACAGGCCGGAATCCGGTGATACTTACCCGTTATAAGGAGCAGGCAAGACTCATCTACGGACAGGTTCAGGACGACGCGGACGCGGTTTTTCTCCTGTATGGGGATCAGTCGGCGAAGGAAAACGAGGAAGTCAGAAGGAGACTGAAGGAGCTGCCGCCGGAGAAAACCATGATTCTAATCGCCACCGGACAGAAAATCGGGGAAGGCTTCGACTGTCCAAGGCTGGATACCCTGATGCTGGCGGCTCCGGTCTCCTTTGCCGGGCGGCTGGAGCAGTATGTGGGCAGACTGAGCCGGGAATATGGAGGAAAGAAGCGGGTGGTCGTGTATGATTATATCGATGCCCACATCCCGGTTTTTGAGGGAATGTACCGGAAAAGACTGAAAACCTATAAAAAGATCGGCTTCCGCGTCATTTCTGATCCGGCGATGGAAAAGCAGGAGGCAAACGCCATCTATGATGCCGAAAGCTTTGCGGATGTGTTTGAACGGGATCTGGTGGAAGCGGATCATGAAATCGTCATTTCCAGTCCTGATCTGATTTCGGAGAAGGTAGACCGCCTCATCCGCCTGGTAAAGCCCAGACAGGAGGCCGGAGTAACGGTTACGGTAATTACGGATGTGCCGGAAAACAACGTCTTTGGCAACGCGGAATATCTGCATGCCCTGTCCTGCCGGATGCAGGCGGCCGGAATCCGGGTTCTTTGGGCGGAGGAACCGGCGGAGCGTTTCGCGGTGATGGACCGCGTTCTGGTCTGGCACGGCGGAGTGAATCTTCTGGGAAAGGAAGACGCCTGGGGAGACGGCCTGATCCGGGTCAGGGATGAAAAAGCTGCGGCGGAGCTGATGGAGATGGGGCTGGCGGCGGTGCAGGAAAAAATTGAATTTTGCGTTCAATGACAATCTTCAACCTTTATGCTATTCTCAGTTCAACCCGAAAACAGAGACAGATACGGAGTGAATAGGGACTGTTCACGCTGTCCGCATGGGAAGAACAGGAGGAAGCCATGAAGGTAAGAAGAGATTTTGTGACGAATTCCAGCAGCAGCAGTTTTATCCTTGCCAGAAGAGAGGAGCTGACGGAAAAGCAGAAAGCGGCCATCGTTGATTTCGTGGAGAAAAGGATGCTGGGAGAGAAGCTGCTCATTCCTCAGAGCACCGAAGAAGAGATCAGCGCGGTATTTGAGGAAAATTATATCGAAGAAGAGATGCAGGACAGGATCCGGCAGGCTCTGAAAGCGGGGAAAACGGTCTATTCTGACTGGGTGGTGTTTGAGTGCTGCGAGAACGATTATGCGGAAATGATGGAAAATCTGTGGGATTGTCTGGCAGAAACCGGAAAAGAAGATTTTGAAATCATCGACGGAGATCTCACTTACTGACGCCTATGAAGATCAGAAGAGACAGGGATTTTATTTCCCTTTTTGACGAAAAGACCGGCTTTTATATGAGAAGCGGCGTGCTGAAGAATGGGAAGGATACCGGGAGGGATCCTTTTATGGCGGAATTTCCGGAGCTTCTGGATGTGGGTATCATGGGACACTGCCGGCACGGACGCAGCGGACTCTGTCTGCAGGCGGGAGTGGAGTGCTATCAGGACGGGCTTCACAGCGGGAAGGAGAATATGGCGCTTGATGATTTCCGGGAAATTGTGAGGCAGTGCAGGAAGCGTACCTGGCAGTTTGCGCTGGGCGGCTGCGGCGATCCGGACCAGCATGAACATTTTGGAGAGATCCTGCGGATCAGCAGGGAGGCCGGTATTGTCCCGAATTTTACCACATCGGGTCTGGGAATGACGAAGAAAACGGCGGAGCTGTGCCGCCGTACCTGCGGCGCTGTGGCGGTAAGCTGGTACCGCAGCGGGTATACGCGAAACGCCTTAAAGCTTCTGATGGAAGCGGGTGTGAAAACGAACATCCATTATGTGCTGAGCCGGGATTCCGTGGAGGAAGCGCTCGACCGCCTGCAGAACCACGGATTTCCCCAGGGAGTCAACGCGGTCATTTTTCTCCTTCACAAGCCGGTGGGCCTTGGAACGGCTGAGAAGGTCATACCGGAAGACTTCGGGTCTTTCCGGGAGCTGGTCCGGCTGACGGGGGAGAAACGCTTTGACTGGAAGATCGGCTTTGATTCCTGCAGCGTGCCCGCTCTTTTGCGGGACGGTGCAGGAATAGACCCTTCCTGCCTGGATACCTGCGAGGGAGCCAGATGGTCCGCGTATATTTCGCCGGATATGAAAATGATGCCCTGCAGCTTTGATAACCAGGAGCTGCGCTGGGCGGTGGATCTGAGGACGCATTCCATGGAGGAAGCGTGGAGAAGCGCGGAGTTTGAAGCGTTCCGGGAGCATTTCCGACGAAGATGTCCGGACTGCGACATACAGGAAGGCTGCATGGGAGGCTGTCCCATCCGCCCGGAGATCGTGCTGTGCGGACGGCGCAGGAAAAAAGCGGAGGGCGCTGCAGTCTGAATCCGGAATTACCGGACAGCGGAGATTTATGATACAAGGAGGAAGCACATGGAAGAGATGCTGGTCACCCAGGCTCTGGACGAAAGGGATCTGCTGGTGAAGAAGATCAATGATAAGATACAGAAGGCAAGTTTCGTGGATACGATGAAGCATAATCAGGATAAGGTATTTGCGAATCAGACCGGGAAAGATGTCTATGTGGGACAGGCGGAGTCTGCCTATCAGCAGATCACGGATCTGATCGCAAGATACCAGAAAATCGATGCTGCCATCACGGAATCCAACGCGAAGACATGGATCGAGACCGTTTACGGGAGCTATACGGTAGCCGCAGCGATCTCTCTGAGAAGCCGTCTGCGCGGAGCGGGAACCTATGGGGATGAAGCGGATTTTGAGGGACGGCTTTCCAGGAAGATGGAAGAAGAATATCAGTCCAGGATCCAGTTTATGGATCAGAAGAACCGTCAGCTCCAGACGACTGCGGAAGAGATGAGGCTGAGCATTCTGGGACGGGAAAACAAGAGCAGAGAAGAGAAGCCGCTGGAGGTGGTGGAAGCCTATGTGAGGGAGAATACCACAGAGCTGGTGGATCCTCTCGGCGTGAAACAGAGGATTTCCGAATTTACCGATAAAAGAGATTCTCTTCTGCGGGAGCTGGACACCAGGATCAAGGTGTCCAATGCGACCACCACGATCCGTATCTGACAGGAGCTGCCTGCAGTACGAAAGCTTTTAACCTGATTTCCCTGTAACAGGGTTACGTTACGAATATGGAAAACAACCGCAAGTTGTTTTAAAAAGAAGTAGCTCAGCGGGTAGAGCGTATGGCTGATAACCATATTGTCGGGGGTTCGATTCCTCCCTTCAGAACCGGATGTTTTGGGCTTTTGGTTTTGTGTGACCTCTTACCTGTGAAGGAGAAACGGTTGTGCTCAGAAATGGTGATACAGAAACAACGAACCTTTGCCGCAGGCATGGCAGCATGCCGAAATCCATGAAGCAGGTCCGGCGGTAAATCAGTTGGCCATAAGCTTTCCTCATGGCTGTATTGCAGGCAGAAAAAATGGATGGGGCAGTCTTCGGACTGCCTTATCTATATCATAACAGTACAGAAGCGCAGGAATTTTCTGCGATATTACCGGGATAAACCGGCATAGTTTTCCAGAACCTGCCGGACATAATCCGTTCTCAGACTGAGCATGGCTGCAATTTCCTGATCTGCCTTTCCGTCCAGATGAAGCCGGATGATATCAAGGGCCATCTTGATGCCCTCCTGTCGTCCCTCTTCCCGTCCCAGTTCAATATTTTCCCGGTCTCTCTGCAATAACGTCATATACTCCACCTCCATTTTCGGATTCTGCTTTACTTCAATTACCTTTCGATGGATCTGCCGGATCAG
>DWUW01000156.1 GCA_019120525.1 Candidatus Eisenbergiella stercorigallinarum
CCTGCTTTTCTGGAACTGACTCGCTCTATATAGCCATATTTTTTTCAGCACTGACACTCCTCTGTCGATTGTCGTCTTCCCCAAATCAAGCAGTTCCATCAGCCGTGCCTTTGTAATGTTGGGGTTATTCCTTATTTCAGCAAGAATACGCACCTGCGTTTGATTCAAGCCATACTCTCGGTTTTTATTACCCCCTTTATTGCCCTCTTTATTACCCGCTCTATCGCCCATGACATTAATCCAGTTAAACGGAATCGTGACAACAATCGAATTCTCCCTGAATTCGTAGGCGTTTCTTCCATAGCGCTGCGTGACAATCGGCACCCCTCGGCCTGTTTTCTCACTGATATGCAATTGCAGGAAAATCTCGGACAGCTTCTTGTTCACCGGAATTGACTCTCCGGCAAAAAAACCTTCCATTGTCTGTCCCGGCGCAAGTGTACCACGGGAAAGAATTTCTATCCTGTCTGAAAAAACTGTAAGCATAGGTTCATTCCCTGATACCCATAAGTTATGAACAAAAGCATTGATCACAGCTTCACGGAATGCATCATTTTCAAACAGCGGAACTTCTTTTCTTTCTACGACACGATCCGTTTCATCCGCCTGAATAATATTCAGCACGTCTCCATAACGGAGTACCTCGTCCAGCGAATACAGCAGGCACTGGTTTCCGAATTCCCTCACAGAATACATATTATCGGCTTTGGTCTTTCCAGAAAAGATTGCTACTCGTATCGGCATATGCGAATTGTCCGAGAGCAGCTGCGCCAACAAATTATACCTTCCATCCTCTGTATAAAAAGAAAAATTCTTCTTAAAGGTATCAAGATTCAATTTTATGCCTTTTGCCCCGTAGTAGATTAAAAGCTTTTCAAACGTCAGATCCTGATATTCTGACGGTGTGGTCTCCAACGTCGGCAATCCATGCCGCAGAACATCAAACAAATATGCTTCCTTTTCCGGATACTTTCTCAAATTTTCTTTGCTGGAACCAATACGAATATATCGTTCCCTTGCGTAGGAAACAGGAACGGTCTTGGCCGCTGGGATCATAAGCAGCACAACCCTTTTTCCTTCCATCTGCAGCTCCTTAAAATCAAAATCAATGTCAGGGCTGCACTTTCTGCGCAGATAATGCTTCAGCGGCTCATGGTTAATATCCTGGTCATAGTCAAATCCTGTTCCGACAATCTCATGTGTCTTATCATTGATACCCCAGACAAAATATGCATACTTTTTCCCCTCAATCGCAGCGCTGTTAGCCAATGCCGATATATATTCTCCCAGTTCGTCTGCAGAAAACCAGTTTTCCTTAAATTCAAACCATTCTTTTTCTTTATCGTAAGAACGCAGCTCATTTATAACCTGTTCAGAAGTCATCATTTCTATCACCTCAAAATTTTAATACCCACTTTATTACCCACACGCATTATATCACATGTGGGTAATAAAGTGGGTATTAAATTTCAAATTTCCAGTTTTTTAACAACTACCAGATTCTCGTCGTATACCACAATTTTCTAAACGAATCTCCTGGCCAGCGGCTCTGCGTATTCTGTGACCGCTGTTGCCTGCTCTTCGAGGGAAGAAGTGAAAGCGTCGATGCGCTCTTATCTTCTCCTCTCCAATTTCACACAGACTTCTGTATGGACAGTTCCCGGAAACATATCACACCCTCTCCCCCTCACAATCTCATACCCTCTCTCCCTCAGCCACTTCACATCCCTGGCCAGAGTCGCCGAGTCGCAGCTCACATACACGATCCGCTCCGGCTGCATTTTCACCATGGTTTCCAGGCACCTTTCGTCGCAGCCCTTGCGGGGCGGGTCCACCACGATCACGTCCGCATGGATGCCTTCCTTTTCATACTTTTCAGGAAGCACCTCCTCCGCCTTCCCCACGAAAAACTCCGCGTTGGTGATGCCGTTGAGGCGGGCATTCTGCTGGGCGTCGCGGACGGCGTCGGGGACGATCTCCACGCCGTACACCTTTCCCGCCTGTTTCGCCAGAAACAGGGAGATGGTTCCGATGCCGCAGTAAAGGTCCCATACGGTTTCCGTTCCGGTCAAGCCCGCGTAGGCGAGGGCCTGGCTGTAGAGCTTCTCCGTCTGGACGGGGTTCACCTGGTAGAAGGAAAGGGGGGAGATCCGGAAGGTGACGCCGCCGATGGAGTCCTCGATGAAGCCGGTTCCGCGCACCACGCGGAGCTTTTTGCCGAGGATCACGTTGGTGCGCTCCCGGTTGGTGTTGACGGACAGGCTGGTCATGCCGGGAAGCTGCCAGAGGGCGTCGGCAAGGGTCTCTTCCTCCGGGAAGCGGCTGCCGTTTATCACCAGGCAGACCATGAGCTGGCCGCTCTGAAAGCCCTTGCGGATGAGGACATGGCGCAGCAGGCCCGTGCCGGTCTGTTCGTCGTAGGCGGTGATGTGAAAGCGCTTCATGTGGGAGAGGATGGTTTCCAGCACCAGGCGGTTTTCGGGAACGCCCAGGGCGCAGTCCGTGTTGGGGATGATGGTATGGGTGCGGCCCGCGTAAAAGCCCGTAACCACGTTTCCTTCCTTATCCGTGCCGAAGGGAAACTGGGCCTTGTTGCGGTAATGCCAGGGATCGTCCATGCCGATGATGGGTTCCATGATCTCCCCCACCCGTTCCGGGGAGAGGCCGCCGATGCGGATCAGGTTGTTTCGGATCTTTTTTTCCTTAAATTCCAGCTGCTTCTCATAGGAAAGCGCCTGAAGCTGGCAGCCGCCGCACTGGCGGCTGAAGGGGCAGAGGGGCGTAACGCGAAAAGGAGAAGGTTCGATCACCTTCTCCAGCTTCGCATAGGCGTAGTGCTTCTTCGCCTTCATGACCTTTGCCTGCACAGTATCCCCGATCACGGCGTCCTTAATAAACAGGGTGAAGCCCCCGGCCCCGGCCACATCCATCCCGGCTGCGTCCGGCCCGGCCGCAGACAATGTATTCACAGGCAATGTATCCGCATCCGTCCCGGCCGCAGACAATTTTTCCACAGGCAACATGTCTGCGGGCAATGTATCCGCAGGCAATGTATCCGCATCCGTCCCGGCCACAGACAATTTGTCCGCAGACAAAGTATTCGCCTGCGCCATTTCCCCCACACAGGGTCCTTTCCCTCCGGGCACGCTCACCCTTCCGATGCCCTCGCCGTCGTTTCCGGTATCCGTGATCGTTACGGTAAAAATATCATTCTTCTTCACTTCCATACAGAAGCCCATTCCTTTCCTGGCATTGCTTCTTTATTTTCGTTCCTTCCGCTTCATTTAATAAATAAAGATAAAAAGCTGCAAAAGAACAGCCGCAAAAAAATTCCGTTTTCTCCGAAGGAATCCGGGTCTCTTAATCCATCCTGGTCAGACGGATGTTGGACTCAAACAGCCGGTTGTAACCCAGCCAGCCATACCCGGTCGCTCCCTGCAGGGCTTCGGAGAAGGTCTCCAGCTTGGCGTCCGCGTTGTCCGCCAGGTAGAGGGCCGTGGCCTCGATCAGGGCAGGCTTTTTCGGGGAGCCGTATTCGTATTCGCCGTGGTGGGCCAGGATGCAGTGCTTCAGCTCCGCCGCAAGCACAGGCGGGAAGCCGGGAATCTGGCGGGCCTTTTCTCCCACCATTTCCGCGCCCATGATGATGTGGCCCAGGAGCTGTCCGTCGTCGGTGTAGTCGTTTTCCGGGAAGCGGGAGAGCTCCTTCGTTTTTCCGATGTCATGGCAGAGCGCCGCGGCGATCAGCAGATCCCGTTTCAGGATGGGATAGGTCCTGCAGAAATATTCGCACAGCTTCGCTACGCTCAGGGTGTGCTCCAGAAGGCCGCCCACAAAGCCGTGGTGGATGGTCTTGGCGGCGGAGGACATGCGGAAGGCGCGGATGAATTCCTCGTCCTCCACGAAGAAGCTTTCCAGCAGTTTTTTCAGAAAGCCGTTTTCCGTGCGGCCGATGAGGCCGAGAAGCTCCTTGTACATGCCGTCGATGCTTTTGCTGCTGACGGGGAGGTAGTCGGCGGGGTCGTATTCGCCCTCACGGCAGACGCGGATGCGTTTTACATTGACCTGGAGCGCGCTCTGGAAGCTGATCACGTCGCCGTACACCTCTATGTAATCCATGGCGTCAAATTCGGCGATGCCCGCGTTGTTGGGGTCCCAGACCTTGGCGTCGATGGTTCCGGTCTTATCCTGCAGGATCACATTTTCATAGGGTTTTCCGTTCTTGGTCACGGCGGACTGCTTGTGCTTGCACAGATAAATGTCAAACATCCGGTCGCCTTCTTTATAGTCTCTGATATATTTCATCGTCCTTCTCCATTCCGGAAGCGCGGCGGCGGACGGGATCCGGAGCCGCCGCCGCGTTCCTCTGCATTTTTTCTATTCCAGTGTGTTCAAAAGCACGTCAACGGTCATCTCCTGGTATTCCTCCTGCACCTGGCGCATGACGGTGAGCGTCAGCTCCGTGTCGGGAAGCAGTCCCATGAGGGTGTTCCGGTAGTCGGCAAAGGATTCCACGGGCACGGTTCCCATCTGCACGATCACGTCCCCGCTCTGGATGCCCGCCACCATGGCGGGGGAATCCATGACGATTCCCGTCACGTAGGCGCCCGCGGGCACGCCCTGGGTCTCCTGGATCTCCTTAGGCACGTCCGTCCCGAAAATGCCGAGGGAGGCGGAGGGCTGTCCGTTGGAAAGCTTTTCGATCAGGTTTTTCAACCCGCTGATGCCGTAGGCGGTGATCAGGTTCGGCGTATCCTCCGCGCTGTTTTCCTGGCAGATGATGCCGAGCACCTGGCCGCTCAGGTTGGTGAGGATGCCGCTGGCGAAGGTGCTTCCGTAGATGTCCGTGGTCAGAAGCTGATAATTGCCGTCCGCCAGATACAGCGTGCCGTCCGATGAGGTGATCATCCCGTAGGCCACGGAATTGGCTTTCCCCAGAGGGCGGCCCAGCGCCGCCACGGGGGTGGCCAGAAGGCCGCTGTTGCTGGAGCTGGCAAGCCTTGCGGGAGAAATGGTCTCCTGGGTGGCGTCTGGAATGCTTTCCAGCTCCACGCTGATCACCGCGAGCCCCACGGTGGGGTCGGCCTGCTTCAGCTCTGCCTGCACCTGCGTGCTGTCGCAGAAGACCACGTTCAGCTCCTCGGACTGATCCACGATCTCCTTTTCCGTCAGAATCAGAAGCTCCCTGCCGTTGTCCGCCACGATCAGCCCGGCATTCTGGCCTTCATTTTCATAGGAATTGTTCATCCAGTCCGTATCGGAGGTGATCCCGATCACCGTCACCAGGGATTTGGACACCTCCTGCACCATTTTATAGAGATTGCTGTAGAGCGTCTGATAATCGGATACCTTCAGCTCCACCCGCTCCACCACGGTGGTCTGGACGGGCGGCGCGCTTTCCTCCTCGCTCTCCTCTTCCAGCACCATGTCCTCCGGCAGCATTTCCTCGTTTTCCGATTCCTCCTGCAGCTGCACCGGTTCCGGCTCCTCCTCGGGGTAAAGCCAGTTGCTGAAAACAGGCTCCAGCACCAGAAAGGTGAGGCAGGCGATGAGCCCGAAGATCGCGGCCATGGAGGCGGTGATCATGGTCCGTTTCAGAAGCTTTCTCTTGTTGACCGGCCGTTCCTTGACCTTTTCCTTGATAAAGCTGATATCCGTTCCGGCGCTGTCCGAGGCCGGCTGCGGCTTCGTCGGCAGCTCCCGGTTCTGCTTTTCATCGTTTCTTTTTTCCTGATCCGGCATATATCCTTCTCCGTATGAAAAAAATCGTTTCCTTCCCGCCGCGCTTCCGCTTCCCGCTCCGGTCCGATGCAGCGCGGACAAGCACGGCATTCACAGTATATCCGATTGCGGGCCGGTTGTAAAGGAGAGCGCCGAAACGGCGGAAAAAACAGGGAGCTGACGTGTTGTGTCCTCTCCCTGTGTCTGTATCATTTTTTATTTTCACGCTTGTTGGTTATGCGCGCAGATCTTCGTCCGCATACGGCCGTTTCACCGCTTCGCTGCGGCGATGGTCTATGCGTCCGGCCGGATCTCCTTTTTCGCTTTCTTCACGCTTTCCCGGTAATTCTCTCCGGCGTTCTCCCGCAGATAACCCGGGGCGAGAAGCGCCGCATCGTAAAGCTCCTCCAGCGTGTCCTCCTGCGCCTGTGTGGCCTCCGAGGGGGAAACCACCCTGGTCTGCCATACGGACATGCAGCCGGTGTATTCCGCCAGCCAGAACAGGGGCTCCATGCTTTTCTCCATATGTCCGTGGAGCACCGCAGGATCCGCTCCCGCAAGCTCCGTCAGCTTCCCGATATGGGAAGGCAGCGGCTCTTCTATGCTGCCGTCCGGCAGGATCACGCATTCGCAGGGATCTTCATCCTCCCTGTGCGCGTTGAGAAATTCCATCACCTTCACTTCGGCCGCCTTTCCCTGCACTTCCAAAAGCGCTTTCTGCCAAAACGTCTCCTGTATGCAGCCTTTTTGTGCGAATCATCCGGAGCCTTTGCCGTGCGGAGTACAGCGTACGGTTCACGGCAGTCCCGGATCTGTCCTAACCTCTGTCACGCCTTTATACTAGCAAAAAAGCCGCTTCTTTTCAATAGGAAAGGGAAAACGTTTTCCGAAAAAAAGGCCGCCGCCTGTTACTGTTCAACCTTTGGCAGAACAGTAACGGCATGCCGGCGGGCAGAAATCCGGCCTGTCACGAAACAGCAGCCTGTTCAGTGATTTCCCGCGCAGCCGTGCTTATCCTCGCCGCAGCCATGGTCTCCGTGGCCGCAGCCATGATCCTCTTGTCCATGCCCGCATTCGTGATCTCCGTGGCCGCAGGTATGGCCCTCGCCGTGATCATGATGATGACTGCACTGCGCGTCGGGATCGTAGTTCAGGCTTCCGGACAGAAACGCCGCCACCGCTTCATCCGCATTTCCCTGCACGCCGGGATACAGACGGATCCCCGCGTCGTCCAGCGCCATCCTCGCGCCCATTCCGATCCCGCCGCAGATCAGCGCCTCCACGCCGTGCGCCTGCAGGAAGCCTGCCAGCGCTCCATGGCCGCTGCCCTGTGCGCTGACCACCGTTTCCTCCGTCACCCTTCCATCCTGTGTCTCATACAGCTTAAAGCTCTCACAATGTCCGAAATGCTGAAAAACCTCTCCGTTTTCATAGGTTACCGCAATTTTCATCTCTCTGTCATCCTTTCTGTCCGGCAGCTTCTTCCTTTTGTCCTCCGCCGGTTCTTTTTCGTTCAGTGTAGCTCTGTTTCTGGCATATGTCAATAACCTGGCAGCCATTTTCCCGTGACTGCCGCCTGTCCTTAGGGACTTTTTTCCGGACTTTCCCTCCTGCCTTTTCTCCCGCTTCCGGATGCAGGAGCCGGATCAAAGGCCGGGAAGCTCCGCCGGGTTTTTGCAGCGGAAAACGCCGGCGGGAACTCCTGCCTCGGGTCTGCAAAAGCTTCTGTGACGGTTTAGATGCAGGAAATTTCATTTGGAACCGTACAAAAAGCCTGTTCTGACGGTTCCAAATACAAGAAATGCCCTTCTGAACCGTACAAAAATTGGTCTGCTGCCTGTTCCTACGGTTCCAGATACAGGAAATGCCCTTCTGAACCGTACAAAATGGTGGTCTGCTGCCTGTTCCGACGGTTCCAAATACAGAAAATGCCCTTCTGAACCGTACAAAATGGTCTCTCCGTACGGTTCAATATACAAAAATCCTGTTTCTGACCGTACCGGACGCCAATTTGTACGGTTCAGAACAGGAAAAGCTCTTCTTATAACCGTATTATTCCAAAAAATGTACGGTTCAGAATTTGAAAATTGCATAAGTAACCGTATCCATCCTTTTCTTTGCAGTCTGAACGGCAGCAGGGCCCTTTCTTAACCATGCATCATAACAGGATTCTTCATGACATCCGAAAAGCCGCGGCATTCCTGTTCACTGGCAGGCCGGCGAACAGGAATCCTGCCCGCATTTTATCCCTGCCGGGACTGGCTATGCCCTTCTTTCCGTGGTATAATGATTGCGCACAGCGCAATCCAGCCCGATCTTATCGGGCTGCCCCGCTTCGCGGGGATTATACCCTCGTCCTGCGGCTTGCCGAGAAAATGCCGCCTCCGGCGGCGCTTTCTCCTCTTCGCCCGCAGTATAATGATTGCGCACAGCGCAATCCAGCCCGATCTCATCGGGCTGCCCCGTTTCGCGCCCAATCATCAGAAATAACCACAGAGGTAACCATGAACGAGAAAGTACTGAAAACCCTTGAATATAATAAGATCATCGACCGGCTTACGGAGCATGCCACCTCGGATCCGGGGCGGCGGCTCTGCAGGGAGCTTGTCCCCATGGACCGGCTTTCCGATATTGAGAGCGCCCAGCAGGAAACGGCGGACGCTCTGACCAGGCTGTTTCAGAAGGGAAGCATTTCCTTCGGAAGCACCAGGGAGCTGGGCATGAGCCTGCGGTCCCTGGAGATCGGAAGCACCCTTTCCATTCCGGAGCTTCTGCACATCGCGTCGCTGCTGGAAAATGTGGCGCGGGTGAAGAATTTCGGCAGGAAGGACCGGGAGGACGCGCCGGACGATTCGCTGACGCCGCTGTTTTCTTCGCTGGAGCCGCTGACGCAGCTGTCCAGGGAGATTTACCGGTGTATCGTTTCCGAGGAGGAGATCAGTGACGATGCCAGCCCCGGGCTGAAGCATGTCAGACGCAGCATGGCCGTGACCGCGGAGCGGATCCATTCCCAGTTAAACAGCATGGTGAACGGCTCCCTGCATTCCTATCTGCAGGACGCGCTGGTCACCACCAGGAACGGACGTTACTGCCTGCCTGTAAAGGCGGAGTACCGCAGCCAGGTGCCGGGCATGATCCATGACCAGTCCTCCACGGGAAGCACCATTTTCATCGAGCCGGCCGCCGTGGTCAGTCTGAATAACCAGATGCGGGAGCTGGAGCTGAAGGAAAAGGAAGAGATCGAAAAGGTGCTCGCTGCGCTGAGCGCCCTCGCCGGGGAGCATACGGTGGAGCTTGCGGAAAACCAGCATGCGATGACCCGGCTGGATTTCATTTTCGCGAAGGCCTCCCTTGCCCTGGAGCAGAACGCTTCCAGACCGGTCTTCAACGAGGATCATATCATCGATATCCGCGGGGCGAGACATCCTTTACTGGATAAAAAGAAAACCGTTCCCATCGATATCCGTCTGGGCAGGGATTATGACCTGCTGATCATCACCGGGCCGAATACGGGCGGAAAAACGGTTTCCCTGAAAACCACGGGTCTGTTCTGCCTGATGGGGCAGGCCGGCCTTCATATCCCGGCCCAGGACCGGTCTGAGCTTTCCGTGTTCCGGGAGGTTTTTGCGGATATCGGGGACGAGCAGAGCATCGAGCAGAGCCTGAGCACCTTCTCCTCCCACATGACCAGCATCGTGTCCATCCTGAAGCACGCGGACGCGGACTCCCTCTGCCTCTTCGACGAGCTGGGAGCCGGAACCGATCCTACGGAGGGCGCGGCCCTCGCCATCGCCATCCTGAACCACCTGCACGACCGGGGCGTGCGCACCATGGCGACCACCCATTACAGCGAGCTGAAGGTTTACGCCCTTTCCACCTCTTTTGTGGAAAACGCCTGCTGCGAATTTGACGTGCAGTCCCTGCGGCCCACCTACCGGCTGCTCATCGGCATACCCGGAAAGAGCAACGCCTTCGCCATTTCCAGGCGGCTTGGCCTTTCCGAGGAGATCATCGAAGCGGCCTCCTCCCAGATCAGCGCGGAGGACAAAAGCTTTGAAGACCTGCTTTCCGACCTGGAGCAGAGCCGCGTGACCATTGAAAAGGAGCAGCGGGAGATCGAGTCCTATAAGCAGGAGATCGAGACGCTGAAAAAACGGCTGGAACAGAAGCAGGAGCGCATCGACCAGTCCCGTGATAAGATCCTGCGGGAGGCCAACGAAAAGGCCCGCGAGATCCTGCAGGAGGCCAAGGATACGGCGGACGAAACCATCCGCATCTTCCAGAAGGCCGGCCCCGGCGCTTCCATGAAGGATCTGGAAAAGCAGCGGGAGAAGGTACGAAATAAGATCTCTGAGAAGAACAGTAAGCTTTCCGTGAAGCAGGAAGCTCCTGCCGCGTCCGGCCTGAAGCCCTCTCAGATCAAGCTGGGCGAATCCGTCCGCATCGTTTCCATGGGGCTAAAGGGCACCGTCAGTTCCCTGCCTGACCATAAAGGCAACCTGTTCGTCCAGTGCGGCATCATCCGCACCCAGACCAACCTGAAGGATCTGGTCCTGGTGCAGGAAAAGGACAGCTACACCTCCGGCGGCGCGAAGCGGACCGGCTCCGGAAAGCTCCGCATGTCCAAGTCCCTTTCCGTTTCCCCGGAGATCAATCTTCTGGGAAAGACCGTGGACGAGGCCCTTACGGAACTGGACAAATATCTGGACGACGCCTACCTTGCCCATCTTTCCACCGTGCGCGTGGTGCACGGCAAGGGCACGGGCGCGCTGAGGAACGCGGTGCAGAGCCACCTGCGCAAGGTAAAATATGTGAAGTCCTACCGTCTGGGCGAATACGGCGAAGGCGACGCGGGCGTCACCATCGTGGAGTTTAAATCCTGACCGGCCCGTCCGGTGACGGCTGCGGGACTCTGTCCTGATAAAAAAAGAAAGGAATCTCAATGGTAAATAAACAGAAAATCCTGATCGTAGACGACGACAGCAACATCGCGGAGCTCATCTCCCTCTATCTGACCAAGGAATGCTTCGACACCATGATCGTGGGAGACGGGGAGTCCGCCCTGGTCGCGGTAAAAAGCTTTTCTCCCAACCTGATCCTGCTGGATCTGATGCTTCCGGGCATCGACGGCTATCAGGTCTGCCGGGAGGTGCGCAGCCACTCCAACATCCCCATCATCATGCTTTCCGCCAAAGGGGAGATCTTCGACAAGGTGCTCGGGCTGGAGCTGGGCGCGGACGACTACATGGAAAAGCCCTTCGACTCCAAGGAGCTGGTGGCCAGGGTAAAGGCGGTCCTCCGCCGCTACAAGGCCGCTCCCGCCGCGAAGGAGCAGCCGGATATCAAATGCGTGGAATATCCGGACCTGATCGTCAACCAGACCAACTATTCCGTGATCTACAACGGAAAAACCGTGGACATGCCGCCCAAGGAGCTGGAGCTTCTTTATTTTCTCGCCTCCTCTCCCAACCATGTCTTTACCAGGGAGCAGCTGCTGGATCAGATCTGGGGCTATGAATACATCGGCGACACCCGCACCGTTGATGTACATATCAAGCGCCTGCGGGAAAAGATCAAGGACCACGAATCCTGGCGGATTGCCACCATCTGGGGCATCGGCTACAAATTTGAGGTGAGACAATGAGGAAAACCCTCTATCTGAAATTCCTGCTCGCCTATCTGATCTTCGGATTTTTCGGCTTTATCGTGGTGGCCACCTTCGGCTCCAGCATGACGCTGGAGCACATGAAGCGGGAACGGGCGGACACCCTCTACAAGGAGGCGACGCTGATCGCCAACACCTATGCCGCCGACCTTTACAGCAATGGGGTGGATCTGGAAACGGTGAATACACAGATGGATTCCCTTTCCGT
>DWUW01000157.1 GCA_019120525.1 Candidatus Eisenbergiella stercorigallinarum
GGCCGCCGGAGAGCCTGGTCCCCCGTTCGCCCACAAAGGTGTCGTAGCCGTCGGGAAGGGACTGGATGAAGTCGTGGATGTTGGCCTTTTTGGCGGCGTCGATGATTTCCTCCATGGAAGCGCCGGGCTTGCCGTAGGCGATGTTTTCCCGGACCGTACCGCAGAACAGGTAGACATCCTGCTGAACGACGCCGATCTGACGGCGCAGGGACTGCAGGGTCAGGGAGCGCACATCCTGTCCGTCAATGGTGATCCGTCCTCCGGTCACGTCATAGAAGCGGGGAAGCAGGTTGCAGATGGTGCTTTTTCCGCTGCCGGAAGGGCCGACCAGAGCGATGGATTTTCCCGCCGGGATCCGGAAGGAGACGTTGGTAAGCACCGGCGTGTCGTCGTCGCTGTAGTGGAAGGAGACATTTTCATAGGAAACCTGTCCCTTTACGTCCGTGAGCGGGCGGGCGTCGGGCGCATTCTCGATATCGGGATCGGTTTCCATCACGGCGATGAAACGGCTGAAGCCGGACATGCCCTTCTGGATCATTTCCGTCAGCTCCACCAGGATCTGAACCGGGCTGATGAAAATACCGATGTACAGGGCGTACATGGTCAGATCGGCCACATCCATCTGCCCTTTCGCGATCAGGAAGCCGCCGAACACCAGCGTGACCAGATACATCATGCCCTGGAAGAACAGATTGCTTCCCATGAAGGTTCCCATACATTTGTAGTTGGCGTCCTTGGAAAGCAGGAAGCCCTGATTGCTTTTCCGGAATTTTTTCCGTTCCACATCCTCATTGGCGAAGGACTGCACCACGCGGATGCCGGCCAGCGTATCCTGCAGGCTGGCGTTCACATCCCCGATCTTTCTGCGGTTGTCCATGAAGGTGGCCTGCATCCGCTGATTCTGGCTCAGGGAAAAGCCGAACATGAGCACCACAAGCACGGCCATGGGGATGGCAAGCCGCCAGTTGATCACAAAAAGGAAAATAAAGGCGCCGACCACCTTGATCAGGGAGATGAAAAAGTTTTCCGGGCCGTGGTGGGCGCATTCCGCGATGTCGAACAGGTCGGAGACCAGCTTGCTCATCATCTGGCCGGAATTGTTCTGATCATAATAGGAAAAGGAAAGCTTCTCATAGTGGTCGAAAAGCTGCTGGCGCATATCCCGTTCCATGTTCGCGCCCATCATGTGTCCCTGATAGCTGACATAATATTTGCACAGGCTCTGGATCACGTACATGAGAAAAAGCCCGATCCCGAGGGGAATGAGGGCCCGCAGGATGACGGAGCTTTCCTTTGTGAAAAGCGTCGCCGCCAGGGAACGCAGCAGCTGCGGATAGATCAGATCCACCACGCTGATGACGGCGGCGCAGATCAGATCCAGAAAGAAAACGGTTTTGTAGGGCGCGTAATAACGGATGAATTTTTTCAGTGTCTGCATGATCTTGTTTTCCGGAACAGGATGCGCTCCGGGATTCCTCCTCTGACTGATATCCCTCTGCCGGCAGGGCGGAACGGATGCCGCAGCCCGGCCGATGCATCGGAAAGCGTGACAGAACCATACTAGCATAATCCGATGGAGGAGACAAGCGGGGAAAGGCGACTTTTCAGCGGCGGCTTTTATTCCTCGTCAGTGTTCCCTGGCAAGACGGCGGACGGGAATTAAGCCTTCAGCCGATAAACAAACTTCCGTCCCGTCCTTTCCCGGATAACGATGTCCTCGCCCGTAAGAGCACGCAGATACGAGCCCGTACGGGAGACGGAAAGGCCCGCCGCGCGGGCGATCTGCGCAGCGTCCGCCTCCGGGACGGCAGTCAGATATTCCAGGATGGCCTGGCGGCGCGCTTTCTGCACAGAAGAGCCTACCCGTCCCTTTTCCCCGCGCTTCAGCCGCAGGGTGAGAGTGATGCGGGCGGGACTCAGCTGCTCCGTGAGGACGGGAGCTTCCCAGCCCTGTTCTTTCCAGGCCCGGCGGATGCCGGGGATGCCGCGGCCTTCTCCGCGCCCGATATGGATGAGAGAGAACATGCGGGAAAGGGTGGCGTTTCTCAGATCGGATCTTCCGCCTGCCGTCGCTTCGGAAATGGAAATACGGAAGCTTCCGGGGTTGGCGATCACGATGCGTTCCGGCTCTTTTCGGATCGAAAGGCCGCTTTTCGCCCGGTAGTCGGCGTGGATGAGACAGTTGCCGAGGGCTTCCGAAAGGGCGGAGCGGACGGCGCCGGAATCGGATGGAACGATGGCTTCCGGGCCTTTCCGGCCGATTCCCGGAAGAAGCCTGCGCAAAACAAGAAAATAAAAATCGAACAGGCTGCCGCTCCAGTCCCCGGAGCGGGAGGAGAGCTGACAGA
This sequence comes from Candidatus Eisenbergiella stercorigallinarum, assembly GCA_019120525.1. Lineage (GTDB taxonomy): Bacteria > Bacillota > Clostridia > Lachnospirales > Lachnospiraceae > Eisenbergiella > Eisenbergiella stercorigallinarum. The sequence goes on from DWUW01000157.1 coordinate 2,349, forward strand.
CCAGGCTGCCGGTATCATCCAGCTCCTGATAATCCAGCAGGTAGTCAGGAAATTCCCGCCGGATGGCCGGTTCTTTCCCGAACATGAGAAGGCCTGCGGCCGTGGGATGATACTGCCCGTCAGAGCCCTTCGCCACAGCGCCGACGCAGGGCAGGAAATGCTCCGCGATGGAGCGCTGCCAGGCCGGAGCAGGATGCAGGTCAGAAAGCAGGATCCGGTAGCGGCTGACACAGCCGGGATCGAAGCAGTCCACAGACAGCTCCTCCAGCACCAGGGCGTCCTGCGGCTCATCCGTCCGGTCGCGCAGCATGGAGCGCACCTCGTCCGGGCTGCAGCGGTAATCGCCCTCCCCGTCCCGGAAGTAGGAGCCGGTGAAGGGATCCGTCCCGATATAGACAGGGCGTTCGTGGCGTCCGGCGCGGGGGATCTGGATGACCACGATCCGGTTGCCGCCGCTTTCCACGATGCGCACATCCTGTTCGGAAAGAATATTGGCGCTCACCCTGGTCCGGTCGTTCAGAATGGCCCAGAATTCCCTGACCAGCCGTTCCGGAGAAGGGAGGGGAACGGTGACGAAGCATTTGTCAGCGTCCTCCGCCACGCCAAGAAGGAGAACGCCGCCGAAGGAGTTCGCAAAGGCGGAATAGGTCTCCCAGATGCTGTGCGGAAGGCCGCCCTGGGCTTTTTTTGCTTCGATCCGGTTGTTTTCCCGGTAGATTTCCAGATTGGCAAAATCAAGCATATCTTCCCGCCTTTCCTATATCACTGCTCCTGCGCCTTCCGGTACTGGGAAGGAGACTGGCCGAAATGCTTTTTAAAGAGCTTGCTGAAATGGTAAGCGTCGTCGTAGCCCACGCAGAGGGCGATGTCCTGGATGCTGGCGTTTTTATTCTGATCCAGAAGCTTTCGGGCCTTTTCCATACGCACCCGGATCAGATGGTTGATGGGCGTGTCCCCTGTTTCGCTTTTGAAGATCTTGGAAATATAAAAGGGGCTTAAATACATGTTCCTGGCGATCTGGTCCAGGGAAATCTTCTCATTATAATGGTTATCCAGGTAATCGACAATCTGTTCCACCACGTAGCGCTTATTGGTGGATTCAAATTCATAGCCCGCTCCCTGGGCGGAAGGGGCGGCAGCCTGCTCCCGGTAGAGAAGCAGGATCATCTGGGTCACATAGGCCTTCAGCATGAAATAGCGCCCCGGCTGACGTCCCTGGCTCTCTGCCTGGATCTGGGCGCAGAGACGGGAAAGGAGAACAAAGGTTTTTTCTGCGGGATGCAGAAGAAGCTCCCTGCCGGGAAAGCGGATCTGGTTGCGTTCCATGCCGCGCAGCCGGATATCCGTAAAAGAAATATAGAATTCCACCAGAGGGGAAAGCGGCGAACTGTAGGTGCACTGGTGCACCGTCCCGGGGTTGAGTAACAGCACATCCCCCTTTTTTACCGTACACCATTTGCCGTCCACAACAAAATGGCCTTCTCCGGAAAGCATGAGGGCGATCTCACAGAAATCATGGCTGTGGGCCGCTTCCGGCGTGCTGCTCCTGGAAAGCTGGCAGGCAAACAGAAAGGTCGGGTTGAGATCTTCATATGTAATGTCGTACTGTATCTCGCACATGGGATGCGTTACCTCGTTTCAAATATGTGTATACACATTATATCACCGGAAATGGAAAAGGAAAGATTGAATTTTTTCTTAATTCGTCCGGTTGAGGTTGCATAACGGGAAAAAGTTTAGTACACTGTATTTTG
>DWUW01000158.1 GCA_019120525.1 Candidatus Eisenbergiella stercorigallinarum
CGGCGGCGGAAGCCCCATCCTGATCCAGTCCATGACGAACACGCGCACGGAGGATGTGGAGAAGACCACGGAGCAGATCCTTCGCCTGGAGGCGGCGGGCTGCGAGATCATCCGCTGCACGGTCCCGAACAGGGAAGCGGCGGAAGCCATCCGGGAGATCAAAAAGAGGATCCACATCCCCCTTGTGGCGGATATCCATTTTGATTATAAGATGGCGATCGCGGCCATGGAAAACGGGGCGGACAAGATCCGGATCAATCCGGGCAACATCGGCTCCCGGGACAATGTGGCGGCTGTGGTAAGAGTGGCGAAGGAGAGGAATATCCCCATCCGCGTGGGGGTCAACAGCGGTTCCCTGGAGAAGGACCTGCTGGAAAAATACGGCGGCGTGACGGCTGAGGGGATTGTGGAAAGCGCGCTGGACAAGGTCCGTATGATCGAGGAGCTGGATTATGACAATCTGGTGATCAGTATCAAGTCCTCCGATGTGCTCATGTGCATTAAGGCCCACGAGATCCTGGCGCAGAAGACGGATTACCCTCTGCATGTGGGGATCACGGAGGCCGGGACGCTCTGGAGCGGCAATATCAAGTCTTCGGTCGGGCTTGGCGTCATCCTGTATGAAGGGATCGGCGATACCATCCGCGTATCCCTCACCGGGGACCCGGCGGAGGAGGTACGCACGGCGAAGCTTCTGCTGCGCACGCTGGGCCTGAGAAAGGGCGGCATCGAGGTGGTGAGCTGCCCTACCTGCGGCAGGACGAAGATCGACCTGATCGGCCTGGCGAACCAGGTGGAGAAGATGGTCGCGGATATCCCGCTGGACGGCGTGAAGGTGGCGGTCATGGGCTGCGCGGTGAACGGTCCCGGGGAGGCGAGGGAAGCGGACATCGGGATCGCGGGAGGCGTGGGAGAAGGCCTTCTGATCAAAAAGGGGCAGATCATCCGGAAGGTGCCGGAGAGCGAGCTCTTAAATGTCCTGCGACAGGAGCTTTTGAACTGGGAAAAATAAGACGGAGGAAGTATGGCAAAGGCTTTTTTTGAGGTGTTTCCAGGGCTGAAGCTGGAAGGCAGAAGAAAGGATCTGTTCGCGCAGACGCAGGTGGAGCGGGTGACTGCGACGCATGCGAAGGATTTCGTGCGCGTATATCTGGCAAGCGACCATCTGATCCTGAAGGAGGATGTGTTCGCGGTAGAAGACGAGATCCGGAAGCAGCTTTTTTCCGGTATGAATATCACGATCCGTTTTTTTGAGAGATTTCGGCTGTCCTCCCAGTTCAGCCCGCAGACGCTTCTGGAAGTCTACCGGGATAGCATCCTTCTGGAGCTGTCCCGGTACAGCCATCTTCTGTACAGCATATTTAAGAACGCCGAGGTCAGCTTCCCGCGGGAAGGGCAGATGCGGCTCCTGATCGAGGATACAGTGCTGGCGCGTTCCAAGAGCGGGGAGCTGGAGCAGATCCTGGAAAAGATCTTCGGGGAGCGCTGCGGCCTTCCGGTGCTGGTATCCTTCGACTATAAGGAAGCGAAGGCCGGCCGGTTTAAGGAAGAGGACGAGATCCTCATGTCCCGCAGGATCGCGGAGATCGTGGCCCGCTATCAGGGAAGGGGCGGTCAGGCGGCGGATCCCGCCGGAGGCGTTTTGCAGAAAACGAAGGGCGGGGGAAATGTCCGTCCGTTTCCGGGAAAGGAGGGCGGCCCGCAGCCGGAAGCCGGAAGCGTGTCCGGCCGGCCGGGCAGACTGCCAGCCGCTTCGGCAGACGGGAGCTTCGCGGACGGAGCAGGGCTTCCGGAAAGCCCGCAGGCGGATACCGCCTACGAGGCCTACCTGGAGGGAATGGCGCGGCAGGAGGCCGCGGCGTCCGGCCAGGCGGGCGGCGCTGCGGGCGCTTTTGCCGGTGCTGCGGGCACTTCTTCCGGCGCAGGGAGAAATTCTGCCGGCGCTGCGGGCACATCTGGCGGCGCGCAGAATGCGGGAGGCCGGGAAGGGCGCTTTTCCGGGAAGCGCTCCGGCGGTTTTTCCAGAAGAAGGGGCGGGGACGGCGATTTTTACCGTTCCCCCAAGCGGTCTGACAATCCGGATGTGATCTACGGCAGGGATTTTGAGGACGAGGCCATCCCCATGGAGGAGATCGTGGGAGAGATGGGCGAGGTCACGGTGCGCGGCCGCATCCTGAAGCTGGACAAGCGGGAAATCAAGAACGAGCGCACCATCCTGATCTTCGACGTGACGGATTATACGGACACCTTCACCATCAAGATGTTCGCGAAAAACGATCAGGTGGCCGAGCTGTGCGAAGGGATTAAGCCCGGCGCCTTCGTGAAGCTCAAGGGCATGACCATGATCGACCGCTTTGACGGGGAGCTGACCATCGGCTCCCTGGTGGGCCTGAAAAAGATCAGCGACTTCACCCACAGCCGCCAGGATCACAGCCTGCGCAAGCGGGTGGAGCTGCACTGCCATACCAAGATGAGCGACATGGACGGGGTTTCCGAGGTGAAGGACATCGTGAAGCGGGCCTATGAGTGGGGCCACCCGGCCATCGCCATTACGGACCACGGCGTGGCGCAGGCCTTCCCGGACGCCAACCACCTGATCGACGATCTGTGGAAGGCGGAGAAGAAAAAACGCCAGGAGGCCGGGAACGAGCATCCGGACCGGAACGATTTTTTCAAGGTGATCTACGGCATGGAGGCCTATCTGGTGGACGACCTGAAGGAGATCGTCACAAACGGGAAGGGGCAGCCGCTGGACGGCCGGTATGTGGTATTCGATATCGAGACCACGGGCTTTTCTCCGGTGAAGAACCGGATCATCGAGATCGGAGCCGTGAAGGTGGAGGTGGAAAAGGGCGCGGGAAGGATCACGGACCGTTTTTCCGTCTTTGTAAATCCTCAGGTCCCGATCCCCTTTGAGATCGAAAAGCTCACCGGCATCAGTGACGAGATGGTGGCGGGCGCGGAGCCCATCGAAACGGTGCTGCCGGAGTTTCTGGCCTTCTGTGAGGGCTGTGTGCTGGTGGCGCACAACGCGGGCTTTGATACCAGTTTTATCCGGGAAAACGCGGCCAGGCTCGCCCTTTCTTTTGCCTATACCTATGTGGACACGGTGGGGATCGCAAGAGTGCTGCTTCCCCATCAGGCGAAGCATACCCTGGACGCGGTGGCGAAGACCCTTGGGGTTTCCCTGGAAAACCACCATCGCGCGGTGGACGACGCGGAGGCTACGGCGGAGATTTTCATCCGCTTCTGCAGAATGCTCATGGAGGACGGCAGGGATACCCTGGAGAAGGTGAACGCGCTGGGAGATTCCAACCCGGATATCGTGAAGCGCCTTCCCACCTATCATGCCATTCTCCTCGCGAAGAACAACACCGGACGGGTGAACCTGTACCGGCTGATCTCCGAATCCCATCTGACCTATTACGCGAAGCGCCCGAGGATCCCCAAGAGCCTGCTTCAGAAGCACAGGGAGGGGCTGATCCTGGGAAGCGCCTGCGAGGCGGGAGAGCTGTACCGGGCCCTGCTGGATGAAAAGAGCGGGGAGGATATCGCGAGGATCGTGGATTTTTATGATTATCTGGAGATCCAGCCCGTGGGAAACAACGCCTTCATGATCAACGATGAAAAGATCCGGCTGGTGAATTCCGTCGAGGATATCCAGGACATCAACCGGCGGATCGTGAAGCTGGGAGAGCAGCGGGGCAAGCCGGTGGTGGCCACCTGCGACGTGCATTTTCTGGATCCCGCGGACGAGGTGTACCGCCGGATCATCATGGCGGGAAAGGGCTTCAAGGATTCGGAGGACCAGGCGCCCCTGTACCTGCGCACCACGGAGGAAATGCTGAAGGAATTTGAATATCTGGGAAGCGACAAGGCGGAAGAGGTGGTGATCACCAACACCAACAGAATCGCGGATCAGATCGAGACCATTTCTCCGGTCCGCCCGGACAAGTGCCCGCCCGTGATCCCGGACAGCGACAGGACGCTGACGGAGATCTGCTACAGCAAAGCCCACTCCCTGTACGGGGAGGAGCTGCCCCCCATCGTGGAGGAGAGGCTGCAGAAGGAGCTGCATTCCATCATCACCAACGGCTTCGCCGTGATGTACATCATCGCCCAGAAGCTGGTGTGGAAGTCCGTGGAGGACGGCTATCTGGTGGGTTCCAGAGGTTCCGTGGGTTCCTCCCTGGTGGCCTATATGGCGGGCATCACGGAGGTAAACTCCTTAAGTCCTCATTATTACTGCATGAAATGCCATTACAGCGATTTTGATTCCCCCGAGGTGAAGGCCTATTCCGGCCGGGCGGGCTGCGACATGCCGGACAAATACTGCCCGGTCTGCGGAGAACTCCTGAAAAAGGACGGCTTTGACATCCCCTTTGAAACCTTCCTCGGCTTCAAGGGCGACAAGGAGCCGGATATCGATCTGAACTTTTCCGGCGAATACCAGAGCAAGGCCCACAAATATACGGAGGTGATCTTCGGGGCGGGCCAGACCTTCCGCGCCGGGACCATCGGCACCCTGGCGGACAAGACCGCCTTCGGCTATGTGAAAAATTATTATGAGGAGCGGGGCAGCAAAAAGCGCACCTGCGAGATCAACCGGATCGTCACGGGCTGCACGGGCATCCGCAGGAGCACCGGACAGCATCCGGGCGGCATCATCGTGCTCCCGCTGGGAGAGGAGATCAATTCCTTCACTCCCGTACAGCACCCCGCAAACGACATGACCACGGACACGGTAACGACCCATTTCGATTACCACTCCATCGACCACAACCTGCTGAAGCTGGATATTCTGGGACACGATGATCCCACCATGATCCGTATGCTGCAGGACCTGACCGGCCTGGATCCCACAAAGATCCCCCTGGACGACAAGCAGGTCATGTCCCTGTTCCAGAACACCTCGGCCCTCGGCATCACCCCGGACGACATCGACGGCTGGCCCCTGGGAAACCTGGGCGTGCCCGAGTTCGGCACCGAGTTCGCCATGCAGATGCTCCTGGACACCAAGCCTACCTCCTTTTCCGACCTGGTCCGCATCGCCGGACTGGCCCACGGAACCGATGTGTGGCTGGGAAACGCCCAGACCCTGATCAAAGAAGGAAAGGCGACCATTTCCACCGCCATCTGTACCCGTGACGATATCATGATCTATCTCATCGGCATGGGCGTGGAAAGCAGCCTTGCTTTCACCATCATGGAGAGCGTCCGTAAGGGCAAGGGCCTGAAGCCGGAGATGGAGGAGGCCATGAAGGCCGCGAACGTCCCCGACTGGTACATCTGGTCCTGCAAAAAGATCAAGTACATGTTCCCCAAGGCCCACGCCGCCGCCTACGTTATGATGGCCTGGCGGATCGCCTACTGCAAGGTGAACTATCCCCTTGCCTACTACGCCGCCTACTTCAGCATCCGCGCCTCGGCCTTTTCCTACGAGATCATGTGCCAAGGCCGCCCCCATCTGGAGATGGTCATGGCCGACTACAAAAAACGCGCGGACAGCCTTTCCAAAAAGGAACAGGACACCGCGAAGGATATGAAGGTGGTCCAGGAAATGTACGCCAGAGGCTATGAATTCGTCCCCATCGACATTTTCAAGGCCCAGTCCCGAAGCTTCCAGATCGTGGGAGACAAAATCATGCCCTCCCTAAACAGCATCGACGGCCTCGGCGAAAAAGCCGCCGACGCCATCGTCGAAGCCGCCAAGGACGGCCCCTTCCTCTCCAAGGACGACTTCCGCGACCGCACCAAAGCCTCCAAAACCATCGTGGACCTCATGGATTCCCTCGGCCTCCTCGGAGACCTCCCCGAATCCAACCAGATCAGTCTGTTTGATTTTGCCATATGATGCCCCAGGGGCAGAAGGTCGGGCGTTCCATGCTTGCATGAGAACGCCCGACTTTAGGCCCCGCCTCCCATGAGGAAGGAGCCCCGTAGGGGCGGATTCCGAATGGGCTGGGATTTCTCCGAAATCCCAGGGGGCATCATAAGCAGCGGGAGGCCACTCAATCCCCCGCCGCCCCCAGAGGAAGGAGCCCCAAAGGGGCGACTTCCAAATGGGGGCCCGGCAGCGATCCGGGAGGCCATCTCAATCCCGCACCGCCCCCAGAGGAAGGAGCCCCCGAAGGGGCGACTTCCAAATGGGGGCTTCGCAGCGATCCGGGAGGCCACTACATCTGCCGCAGAATTACGATCATACGGCAAAATTATCAATATCCTCCATTTTTTCCGTAGAGAATGGGAAAAT
>DWUW01000159.1 GCA_019120525.1 Candidatus Eisenbergiella stercorigallinarum
AAAAAATTTAGGAGGGCTTTATGGGCTACAGAAAAGCGGAAACGATCCTGCCGCCCGAGGTGGTGGCGCTGATCCAGCAGTATGTGGATGGAGAATATATCTATATCCCCCGCAGGGAAGGAAAACGGAAAAGCTGGGGAGAGACGACCGGATGCCGGAAGGAAACCGGAGAGCGCAACAGACGGATCTGGCTGGATTACCGGTCCGGAGCCAGAACGGACGAGCTGGCGGCGAAATATTTCCTCTCGGTGAAAAGCATCCAGAGGATCGTGACAGAAGAAAAGAGAAAAGCGATGAAAGAAACCGATACGGCCTGAGGGGCTGTGTCGGTTTTTCTTCTATTGAACAAAAAAAGACGTTGATGCGCACTCGCGCCGCCTATCCGGAAAACGCCTCAAATATTTTTCTGCCCGGATCTTGAGGCGGCAAAGAAAACGCTTTTCTGCTATACTGAGGCCATCAGGGCGGGCTGCCGCTGCGCGGGATCGAAGGAGGAAAGAAAATGCTGGAAAAAATGGATCAGTTTTTTGAAAAGAGGCTGGAAGGCTATGAGGAGCATATGCTGTCGGGGATTGAGGGGGCGGGAGAATTTTATTCCTTTACGGCCGGGCTGCTTCCTGCTTCCGGCAGAAGCGAGGTCCTGGATCTGGGCTGCGGGACCGGGCTGGAGCTGAAGGAGTATTTCCTTCGAAGTCCAAAGGCGCGCGTTACGGGGATAGATCTTTCGGAGGCGATGCTTGGGGCTCTGGCGGAGCAATTCCCGGATCGGTGCGTGGACGGAAGGCTGCGTCTGATCTGCGGCTCCTATTTTGACGTTCCGTTTGGAACAGAACGGTACGAAGCCGCGGTATCCGTGGAATCCCTGCATCATTTTACGCCGGAGCAGAAGCTTCCGCTGTACCGGAAGCTGCGGCAGTCTCTGAAGGAAAGCGGATTTTTCATCCTGACCGATTATTTCGCGGAGTCAGAGGAGCTGGAGGCGGAATATTTCCGGGAGCTGGAACGGCTGAAGCGGGAGCAGAACATTACGGACGACGGCTTTTACCATTACGATACCCCGCTGACGGTGGAGCATGAGACGGAGGTTTTGAGGGAGGCGGGATTTTCAGACGTCAGGATCCTGAAAAACTGGGCCGCCACGTATACGGTCCGGGCGGTCAGGTGAGGAGAATTTATGTTATATCGAATTAACCATGGAGCAGTAAAAATAGTATTTCAGGCCGATCCGGCAGCGGCGGGGCTGCTTTTTATCCTGCGGCTTCTGCAGGCGCTGACGCCGATCCTGCAGACGCTTTCCGTGGCGGCCTTTGTGGACCGGGTGAGCGCGGCTGCCGGAAGAATGCGGACAGGGGGAATGCGCGCTGCGGGAATCCCGGATACGGGGATTCTTTTTCTGATCCTGCTGCTGGTGGCGCTGGCGGCCTTTGGCTGGATCTCCAAAAGCGCCGCCGCTCTTCTGGGGCAGCATATGGAGATGCGGCTGCGGGCTGGCTTCAAGCCCCGGCTGATGGAAAAGATCAGCCGCCTGAAATATGAAGCCATGGAGAACAGCGCGCTGCGGGATCAGATTTCCCGGGTCAGCCGGAATGCGGAAGGGCGGGTACGCGAGGCATACGAAAGCCTGCTGCAGCTGCTGGAGCTGATCGTGAAGACCATGGGGATCCTGGCGATCCTGTTCACACAGGTCTGGTGGCTTTCCTTTCTCCTCCTTGCCGTTTCCATCCCCTGCTTCCGGCTGTCCGTAAAAAGCGGAAAGGCGGATTATGACGCGCAGGCGGATATGACAAAGATCACCCGGCAGAATGAAGCTTACCATGAGATGCTGACGGGAAGGGCATATGCGGACGAACGGACGCTGTTCGGCTATCACAGAGCGTACCGGGAGAGGTATCTGGAGCAGTACGAGAAAGCGCGCAGATATGCCACCGGCATCCGCCTGAAATGGTTTGTGAAAATGAAGGCCGGAAGCATGGCCGTGATCCTGGTATCAGCGGTCTCCCTGGCCGCGATGCTCCCGCTGACTTTAAACGGAGCGCTGAGCGCCGGCATGTTCATGGCGCTGATGAACGCGATCTTCGGGATCGTGCAGAATATGTCCTGGGATCTGACCTATGGTATGGACCGGGCCGCCTGGTATCAGAACTGGTTCCGGGAGCTTTCGGAGGTATTTGCGCTGCCGGAGGATCCGGGCCTGTCCGCCGCCGGGGAGGAAACGGCGGCAGAAAGAAAGCCCGCTTCCTTCCGGACGCTGGAGTTTCAGAACGTGTCCTTCCGCTACCCGGGGACGGACCGGGATATCCTGAAAAACTGTTCCTTCCGGATTCAGGCCGGGAAAAATTATGCTTTCGTCGGGGCAAACGGCGCGGGAAAAACCACGATCGTCAAGCTGCTCAATGGCCTGTATCAGGATTATGAAGGACAGATCCTGGTCAACGGGAGGGACATCCGGCAGACGGGCCGGGATTTTCTTTCCAACGTATTTCAGGATTTTGCCCGCTATCCGGTAAGCCTCAGGGAAAACATAACAATCGGAAGAAAAGGGCCCGTTTCGGAAGAGGAGCTCTGGCAGGCGGTGGAAGCGGCTGGGCTTGCAGGGACGGCAAAGCAGCTGAAGGACGGCCTGGATACGGTCCTGGGAAAGGCGGAGGAGGGCAGCCTGGATCTGTCCGGCGGCCAGTGGCAGAGGATCGCGCTGGCAAGATGCATCCTTTCTCCGGCGGAGGTCCGGATTCTGGATGAGCCCACCGCATCCCTGGATCCCATCCGGGAAAACGAGATCTATACAGGTTTCCGGCAGATGAGCCGGGGAAAAACGGTGCTTCTGATCAGCCACAGGCTTGCGTCCGTGAAGCTGTCGGATCATATTTTCGTCATTGCGGACGGGAGAGTGGCGGAAGAAGGCAGCCATGCGCAGCTGATGGGAAAAGACGGCCTGTACC
>DWUW01000160.1 GCA_019120525.1 Candidatus Eisenbergiella stercorigallinarum
GATGTTACCTCTGCTGTCCTTAAAACACCATTATTCTTTTCTGTAATTTTTCCCAGAATTTTTTCGATATTTTTTTCGTTCATATCATCCACCAACTTTCACGCTGATATTATCACAGAAAATCAGCGTGAAAGTCAAGGATTATATGAGACAAAATTATAAAATATATGCAGATATGATGAAAGATCCTGCATTTCTGCAGGTATCAGGAACGTAAAATACATGTTTTTAAGTTTTTGTTTCAAATTTCTGCCGCATCCTCCGGCAGCTCCTGTACCCGTTTCAGGAATTTCCTGCTGTTTTCCGCCTCCCCGGCATTATAGGGCAGTCCCAGCCCGCAGCTCACTTCCAGCGCCGTTTCTTCAAACAGACGGCACATTTCCCATATGGCTTCCCAGAGTTCGGGGATCCTGGCGGCAGAATAGGTGGAAAGATATCGGTCATATACCTCTGCCGGCAGATAGCGGTTCATGTATTTCCCGCATTTTCCCGTGCTCACCGAGAAATCCCGCTCCATGCCGATCTTCCATTCCAGAAGCTGCCTGAGCAGGGGGCGGAGGTGGAGATTCAGCATATCCATGACATAGGGAAGCTCCCTGCGCCACATTCCCTTGGCAATGTTGTTGCAGCCCCACCAGAAATCGTTGCAGAGGCAGGAAAACTGCGCCGGGTCCGGGCGTCTGATCCAGTAGATCTCATCGGAACGGTTTTCCTTCGCGGGAAGAAGTCCATCCTTGTCTACCAGTGCAATAAAAAGCTCCATTTCCTTCCTGGCATAATCCCAGGTGCAGACGTGCAGATCCAGACGGTTTCCATCCGCGAACTGCATCAGCCAGCCATAGCAGTGTTCGGGATCCGAAGGATAATTCACATTATCCTCCGGATACTGCATTCAGACAAATTCGCTGTCCCACACATCCACGCCGCTGTCCTGGAAGATCTCATGCAGGCGCTCCCGGAGCATCTTTTTTGTGCAGCCGCGCTTTAAGAGAACCTGCAGGAAGCCGCCGCCGCCCGCGCCGGCGATGAATCTGGCGTCGATGAGATCCTCGCAGGAAAGGAAGATCTGCTCGATACAGGTATTGGTAGAGCCGGAATCCAGCTGCCTGGAAAGCTTCCAGTGGCGGTTCAGAAGGTCGGCGAAGGCGTCCAGATTGCCCCTCTCCAGTTCAAAGCGCATCAGAACGGCGACGGACTGCATTTTTTTCAGGGCGTCGATGGATTCGGGCCTTCCGCCCAGATAGCCGCCCACCACGTCGCGGAGCAGGTTTCTGGCAAGGCGTCTCTGTCCGGTGTAGATCAGGGCAAAGCGCTCCTGAAGCTCCAGCGCCGTCTCCGGCGGAATGGAGACCTTCTCCACGTGGATCTGCTGATGGATACCGGGTCTGGTGGTAATGAACTTGATCCCCGGCGTCAGGCCGCCCACCTGATCCTGCCAGCCGCCGCCCGTGCTCATGATCTGCTCCATTGCAAGCACGATGGCATAGATCTCGTCGTCGGAGGCTTCCCTTCCCAGGAAACGGAACAGGCCCTTTACGCAGGCGCCGGAAAGGATGCTGCTGGTGCCGAGGCCGGAGCCCTGGGGAATCCCCACCACTCTGGTGGACAGGCGGATGCCGCCGCCCAGACGGGCGCAGATTTCCGGAAGGGACTCTTGCGTCTCTTTGCCGAGCGGAATGATGCCGCAGGCGATCAGCGCCGCCTTATGCAGGGCAAAGGGATCGTAGGGGTTGTGGCAGTCCTGGATCTCCTCCACGCTGTCCGCCCGGCCGGATACGCCGATATCTGTGCTGGCAAATTCCACATGGGGTTCCGAAAGCCGTTCCACCCGGATCTGGATCGGATAAATTCCGTTCAGCTTCAGGGCGGCGTTGAGCACCGTGCCTCCCTTTTCGTTGCAGTGGGGAGGGGTGTCCGTCCAGCCGCCGCCCCAGTTGACCCGGATCGGAAGCTCCACATCCACCCTGTCCCGGGCAATGCGGTAATCCTTCACGGAGGACAGCCGGGATGCCGCATCGTCGAAAATAGTTTTCTGAATGGTGTCAAAGCAGAGGGCTTCCACCCGGTCATATCCCGTGCCGTCAAAGGAAAGGCGATGCTCCTTCATATACTGCGCCAGAGCATAATAGATCCGGATCTTCAGAGAAAATCCGGAATGTCCGGCATCTTCCATAAGAAGGGAGAAAATTTCCCGGTCAATGCCGTGGGTTCCAAATGCTTTCAACGCATCTTTATAATAAACGTCCGTTTCCAGCGCCCAGATAAAACGGCTGGACAGGATCCTGTTTTCCAGCTCCCGCTGCCAGGCTCCCGCCGCGAGAGCGTCCGCCCGGTTGAAGCTGGACTGCAGGCTCAGTCTTTCCCGGTCACGCCAGGACTTCTTTTCTTCCTCAGAAGCTTCCCCGCGGGCCATTTTCGCGATCAGAAGAGCCAGGCGGACCGCTGTTTCCATATCGGACGCAGCCGGATACAGGCGGGCGTTCCACAGAGAACGTTCCTGCCCTTCCTCCCAGAGTTCTGACGCGTCAATGCCGTTTTGGGCCAGAAAATCATGCAGCGTGCTTCCCAGGAAACCTGTCCCGCCGGACACATCCAGCGTCCCCTTTGGATTGTCGGAAACCCCGTATATACGTACCGCATATCTGCCGTCCAGAAGCTTCAGGCCATGGAGCACCACGCCGGACGGAACCGACACATTTTTCAGCTTTACGCCGGAAACGACGCTTCCGCTTCCCACGCAGGATTCATCCAGGACGAAGCTGTTTTCCAGATACGCACCGCTTCCGATCTTCGCCCGCTTTCCCACATAGCTGTTATGGGCGGCGTAATCCGCACCCTCCGGAGCCGTTGTTACCACCTGTTTTTTCCAGTCCAGAAATTCATAGTCGTCCACATCGCGCGTCACCAGACGCATCAGCTCCGCGGTGGTTCCAAAATGGATAAATTCCGCGGGAGACAGGCAGATCAGCTTCATGGAAAAGGGATGGAGGACATCCCAGATCTTTTTCCGGCAGGAAAGAAGCTCTGCGTTCCGTTCTCCCTCAGCCGCTTCCTCATAGTACTGCTCCAGTGTGGAATGGACGGCAAGGGGATACAGGAAATCCCCATAAAAGCTGATTCGTGCCCGTTCGTTGACGAACTCCTGAAATTTTGCCGCATCCGGCCTTCCGTCCGTGCTGACCAGGCCGTAAAGCGCCTCCAGCAGCCTTGCGCCCAGAACCACCGCGCCGGTATCCAGGTCTACATTATCATGGGCGTTCACCGCCCCCAGCGACCGCAGCTTTTCTTCGCTCTGCTTGTGCAGGAACCGTCCCACATAATCATGCCCGTCATTTAAAAACACTCCGTGCTCTTTTCCGGTTTCCACATTCTCCTTCATGGAAATGGCCGCCGCTCCCTTTGCGTTGAAATCGATCTGCAGAGGGTTGAACAAAAGCAGCACGTCTCCGGAAAGAACCAGCATCCCTTCCGGGATCCGGGAGGGAACGCCGGACATACCGATCACGAATTCGTCAAAAAGCGTGGAGCCAAATCCGTTGGGAAGTTCTCTGGGAACCGGAGAAAACAGCTTTCCGCAGGCAGAATACTGAGGCACCCGCTTACTGTCTCCTCCGGAATGGATGACCAGGATCCGCAGTCCCTGGAAGGGATTTACCGTTTCCGTCCTCTTCTCTCTTTCTTTCCTGGCGATATAGTCCAGCACATGCAGCGTGGCTCCTCCGGAGCCGACCCGCTTTCCTTCCGGATCCGGCAGCACCGCGTAATGGGTTCCTGCCGGAAGCCTGCCCTGGCTCAGACGGTGATCGATCTGTTCCCGATAGGTACGTGCCTGCTCCTCGTTGGAGGCGGTCAGCACCAGATAATCCCATTTGATAAAGCTGGGCTTTGTTAAGCTGCTCTCGTAATCCGTCC
>DWUW01000161.1 GCA_019120525.1 Candidatus Eisenbergiella stercorigallinarum
TGGACGAATCCCTTTCCTGCGGCCATCTGCCCGGGGCGCTGCCTACGGGGAACTTCGGCTCCCGGACAAAGGAGCGTTTCCAGGTGCTTCAGAAGTATACGGAGGGCGGCCCGCTGATGTGCACGGAGTTCTGGGTGGGCTGGTTTGACCACTGGGGGAACGGCGGACACATGAGAGGCAACCTGGAGGAGAGTGTGCAGGACCTGGACGACATGCTGGAGCTGGGCCATGTGAACATCTACATGTTCGAGGGCGGCACCAACTTCGGGTTCATGAACGGCTCCAACTACTATGACGAGCTGACGCCGGACGTGACCAGCTACGATTATGACGCGGTGCTTTCCGAGGACGGCCAGATCACGGAGAAGTACAGGAGATACCGGGAAGTGGTGAGAAAGCACGCGCCGGTGCCGGAGGTGGAGCTCACCACGGAGATCCGCAGGAAAGCCTACGGGAAGCTGACCTGTGAGGCGAAGGTGGGGCTGTTCGAGAGCCTTTCCGACCTGTCGGAGCCTGTGAAGAACACCTTCCCCATCTGCATGGAGAAGCTGGACCAGAACTACGGCTACATCCTGTACCGGACGAACCTGGAACGGGAGCAGAACGTGGAGAAGATCCGCCTGTGGGGAGCGAACGACCGGGCGAACATCTTCGTGGAAGGAAAGCCGTTGGTGACGCTGTACGACAGGGAGCTTCTGAAGGAAGCGGAGGTGAAGGCGGAGTTTGAGAGCCGCCCTGCGCGGATGGACATCCTGATGGAGAACATGGGCCGCGTGAACTTCGGTCCGAAGATGGAGAGCCAGAGAAAGGGGATCGACGGGTGCGTGCAGATCAACGGGCACATGCACTATAACTGGGAGATGTATCCGCTGCCCCTTGAGAATATATCGAAGCTGGACTTCACGAAGGGATATGAGGAAGGGCTGCCGGCGTTCTACCGGTTTACCTTTGAGGCGGATGAAGCGTGCGATACCTGGCTGGATTTCGCGGGCTGGGGAAAGGGGTGCGCGTTCCTGAACGGCTTCAACCTGGGGAGATACTGGGAGATCGGGCCGCAGAAGCGCCTGTACATCCCGGGGCCTCTGGTAAAGAAGGGAGTCAACGAGATCATCCTGTTTGAGACGGACGGAAAGGCGCCGGGAGAGATCACGCTCACGGACAAGCCGGACATCGGCTAAAGGCTGCAGGTCCGGCGCGCGTGCCTTGGCAACGCTTCGGCAGGGAGGAAAAAATGGACAAAGAGACGGTCAGCATCTATACCATAGCGAAGGAGGCCGGCGTATCTCCGGCGACCGTGTCCCGGGTGCTCACCGGGAGCGCAAGGGTCAGCGAAGAGAAGAAACAGCGGGTGCGGGAGCTGATAGAGAAATATGATTTCCGGCCGAACGCCACGGCGCGGGGGCTGAGCCGCGTGGAGACAAAAGTCATAGGCTTTCTGGTATCGGATATCCGGGACCCCTTTTACGCGGAGATCGTGGTCGCCTGTGAGAAGGCCGCGGCGGAGCTGGGGTATCTGCTGATCCTGTGCAATTCCTTTGGCAGAAAGGAACTGGAGCTGGCCTGCCTTGAGAAGTTTTACAGCCAGCGGGTTGACGCGGTCATCTATATGGGCGGAACGGTGGATGAACTGGCATCGGATATGGAATACGTGGAGAGGGTGAACCAGATCGCCAACACCACGCCCCTGCTGATCGCCGGAAGGCTGGACGGGGCGGACTGCCGCCGGGTCTGCTTCGACTACGGGCAGTCCATGGAGCTTCTCATGCGGTATCTGCTGGAGAACGGGCATCGCAGGATCGTGCTGACCGGCGGAAACGAGGGGCAGAAGGCCTCTTTTGACAGACGGCTCCGATACAGACAGATGCTGAGAAAATACGGGATGGAAATCCCAAAAGACAGCATCCTGGAAGCGGAGGGCAGTGTGGAAGCCGGAGTGAAAGTGACAGAACGGCTTCTGAATCGGGGAAAACCCCTGCCGACGGCCGTGATCGCGGACAATGATTTCCTCGCGGTAGGCATCCTGCGCGCCCTGCAGGCGCATGGCCTGCGGATCCCGCAGGATATCTCGGTGGTCAGCTTTGGCGATACCTATCTCGCGCGGACCTGCATGCCAAGACTGACCTGCGCGGGCTACGACCATGACGGCTTTGGAAGACTGCTCATGGGGACGGCAGTCCGGATGATCCACGGCAAAGAGACGCCGGCGATCCAGATGATGGAAGCAAGACTGGTCGTCCGGGAATCCGGCGGAAGGAGCGGGGACGGCGGCATATGACAGGCGGCTGACAGGAACCGGCGCGGGGACGGCGATAAGAACACGCGGCTGACAGGAACCGGCATGGGATACGGGCATGAGACAGACGGATATCGGAAAGGGGAGTGCCATGGAATGGAAAAGGAAACGATAAGCATTTACAGGATCGCGAAGGAAGCGGGCGTTTCCCCGGCGACCGTTTCCCGGATCCTGACCGGAAGCGCCAGGGTGAGCCAGGAAAAGCAGGAACAGGTCAGACGGGTGATCGAAAAATACAATTTTCACCCCAACGCCCTCGCCAGAAGCCTCCGTTATGTGGAAAAGAAGCTGATCGGCCTGCTGATATCGGATATCCGGAATCCTTTTTATTCCATGCTCGCGGCGGAATGCGAGGCCGCCGCGTACCGGAGGGGCTATCTTCTGATGGTGTGCAATTCCCTGGGAGACAACAGCGCGGAACCGGGGTATCTGGACAAGCTTTACGATCAGAGGGTGGACGCCGTCATCCAGATCGGAGGAAAGACGGATGAACGCACATCCGATCCGGCATACGTGAAGCAGGTAAACCGGATGGCGCAGCATATGCCCTTTGTGACGACCGGCTGCCTGGAAGGGACGGACTGTCGCCGGGTCTGCATCGATGAGGAACGTTCCATGACGCTGGCGATGGAATATCTCCATGAAAACGGGCATGAAAGGATCCTTTTCGCCGGAGGGAGCGAAGCGGTGCGCCCTACCGCGGAAAAACGCGGGATCTATCGGAAATGTCTGGAAAAATACAAAATACCGGTACGGGAGGAATACATTCTGGAAGGCGGCTATGACGTGGAAGACGGGGAACGGATGATGGCGGCTTTTCTGGAAAGCGGCTGCGGGCTGCCTACGGCGGTCCTTGCCGTTAATGATTTCGCGGCGGTCGGCGTGACCCATGTCCTTCGGGCAAAAGGGATCCGGATCCCGCAGGACATCTCCGTCGTCAGCTTCGACAATACCTTTGTGGCAGAGACCTGTGCGCCGCCCCTGACCAGCGTTGGCTGTGACTACCGCAGCTTCGGAGAGCTGTTGATCGAAACCGCCGTACAGGCCGCCCACGGACAGAAAACGCCCGGGATCCGGCAGATCCTGCCGGCCCTGACGGTCCGGGAGTCCAGTGGCAGGATAATATGATAACGGATTTTTCGTCCCCAATTCCTTCCATTCGTCCCGGCCGTCTTGCGGCCGGGACTCCTTTTTTGTATACTGAACCAGACGACGGGAATACGGAGGGAAGCAACGGGAGAACGCATGATATCGATTGCGGTGTGTGACGACAACAGGCCGGCGCTTGAGAAGCTGGCCGCAATATTGCGGGAAATCTGCGGCAGATACTGGGAAGGATTTGAGATACGGACCTTTGAAAGCGGGGAGAGACTGCTTGAGGCACATGAGAAAGCGCCCTTTGACATCCTGTTTCTGGATATCCGGATGCCGGGAATGGACGGCTTTTCCGCGGCGGAGCGGATCAGAAGGCAGGGAGGGAAGCGGGTATCGGTGATCTTTGTGACCTCTCAGGAGGAGCTGGTTTATCAGGTGTTTCCCTATGCGCCCTATGCGTTTATCCGGAAGCGGTCGGACGGGCTGATCCGAAAGGATCTGGAGGATGTGATCCGCAGGTTGTCCGGGGAGTATCTGCAGGAAACCTGCCTGAAGCTGGAAACGGCGTATCATGTGGCGGAATATGTGCGGGTAAGGGAGATCGTTTATCTGTTCAGCGAAAGGAATTATGTGATCTATCAGATGACGAAAAACCGCAGGATCAAGGTGCGGAAGGCCATGCGCGAATGTGAAGAGGAGCTGAAGGACCTGGGCTTCTTACGCATACACAGAAGCTTCCTGGTCAATATGGAGCATATCAGAAGCATCCGCCGGAAGGAAAACGGCGTCTGCCTGTCAAACGGGGAGGTGCTGGAGATCGGAAGGACCTACCGGGAAGAGATCGGGGAGCGCTATATGGCCTGGCTGGAAAAGGGGGCGGCGCATGACTGAAATTTTTTCGCTGGCCGCACGCACCGGTATCATCCTGATCTGCCTTGCCTGGACGAAGCGGGAATTTCCGGCCCGTTTCACAAGAGCCAGGGCAGCGGCGGCGTATGTGTCCGTTTTCATCCTGTGGCTGGGCGTGGAGGCGATCCCTTTTTGGAAAGCGGGGAGTCTTTTCCTGCCGCTGGCGGATGCGGGCTGCTTCCTGGCGGCCATGGAGCTTCTGACGGAAGGAAAAACGCTTACGGAAAAGAAGGCTCTCCCGGAAGAACGGGCCGGAAAACGGAGGATGGCCGCGGCTTTTTTTGTGTTCCGTCTGTCGTCCGAGGCAGTGCTGGGCCGGTTCTGGGAGGAGCTGTTTCCCTTTTTGACGGACAGCCTGATCCCGGCGGCCGTCGCGGCCTTCTGCGCGGCGTATGTTCTGCTCTGGTACGGGGCGGCAGGCTGGATGCGCCGTCTGCGAAAGGAACGGAGGGAAGAGGGGCGGAGGCTGAGCGAAGCTCTTTCGATGCAGGAAGAGCTGGAGCGCCAGGAAGAGCGGTATCGGGAACAGGAGCAGGCGGAGGAAGAGATCCGCGCGCTGCGACACGATATGCGAAACAGCTATCTGCTCCTGCATGGGCTGCTGGAGCAGAACAGAAAGGAAGAGGCGCTGGCCTGGCTGGAGAAGGAAAGCGGCGCCCTTTCCGGCGTGCCGGAGCATATCCGGACGCAGAGCGGGGCGGTCAGCGCAGTGCTGAATGGAAAGCTGAACCTGGCAAGACGGGAAGGAATTTCCGTCTCCTGCAGGATCGCTGCTTCTTTGGCCGGAATAGAAGAAAGAGATCTGTGCAGGCTGCTGGGGAATCTGCTGGATAACGCCCTGGAAGCGGCGCGGAAAACACAGAATGGGACGATGGACCTCATTCTCTGCGGCGGGGAAGGGTATCTTCAGATCGACCTGGAAAACGCTTCGGCAAAGCCGCTGCTTCTGACGGACGGAAGGGCGCGGACCGATAAGGAGGATCTAAAGAGCCATGGACGGGGGCTCCGGATCGTCCGGCAGATCGTGGAAAAGTATGACGGAATGATGCGGGTGGAAAACAGGGAAGGCTTGGTGACTATCCGGGTCGTGCTTTTCCGGAAAGGGAAGGTATGAGGGCGTATTTTTATCTGGCAGAAAGGCAGATGGCCGCCGGGTTCAGCCGTCGTTTTGAGATCCTGGCACAGATCGCGGGCGGATATGTGGAGATCCTTGCGGCGGTTTTTCTGTGGGAGTGGGTTTTCCGGGAAAGGGAAAGCCTGTACGGGATGAGCGGGATGCAGATGCGAAGCTGGGTGATCCTTTCGGCGGGACTGACGGTTTTTTATTCCGTCCAGGTCCATCTGAGAATGCGCAGGGAAGCGTTCCGGAGGGGGCTTTCTGCGCTCAGTCCCTGCAGCGCGGCCGGGCTGCACCTGGCACGGGACCTGGGGAACGCGGCGGTGAATCTGAGCGTAAAAAGCCTGCCGCTTGTGATCCTGGGCG
>DWUW01000162.1 GCA_019120525.1 Candidatus Eisenbergiella stercorigallinarum
AAATAAAAGTTATCTCCAAGTCAGAATCAACCTTTTCTGGCTAATCCATCCTTAGTTTACTGTTTTAGGTTTGTTCAAAGAACTTTCTCTTTCGAACTTTCGAGGATGTGTTTTACTGTTCAGTTGTCAAGTTCCTGTCCGTTGTTTCCTCTCAGAAGCAACTCTGATAGTTTATCACAGCTTTTTCTGTTTGTCAACAACTTTTTTCATTTCTTTTTACCGGAAATTAACCAGCCGTTAACATATGTCAGAAGGGCGAAAAAAAGGAATCTCAATCGCTTAAGATTCTTTCCTTCCGAAGCTATAACAAAGCTTCCCGTATCCTTTTGGTAAAGGAAACGGAGAAAGAGGGATTTGAACCCTCGCGCCGCTTGCGCGACCTACACCCTTAGCAGGGGCGCCTCTTCGGCCTCTTGAGTATTTCTCCGCAAACCGAACTGCCCTTTACCAATATAAATACGGACGCGCCGCTTATCTGTGGCGCATGAGTTATTATACATAAGAGGCAACGGTTTGTCAATCCTTTTTTTCAGCGTTGGCCGGTTGCTTCCTCCCTGTACGTAACAGTTCAGCCTTCGGCAGAACTGTTACGGCATCCGGCCATTCCAATCGCTTCGCGATGGGCCGGATGCTTTCTGCCGATACGTTTTCGTACGGTCTGCGCAGTAAATGCGCAGACCTAGCTGAACTGTTACCCCTGTACATTTTCGTCAGGTCTTCGCGTTTACCGCGCAGACCTGACTGAGCTGTAACGGATGCCGTTCTTCGAGGGGTGTGCCGCTATCGCTTCGTCGATCCTTCGCTTTACTTCCTCCGCGATCTGTGTGGTCTTCATGTTCCGGTACTCTTCATAATATAAGGGCTTCAGGTAGTACAGCTGAACCGTAACGGGGCGGATGCTGTTTTCGTCAAAGGGAATAAAGGAATCGATCAGGGCGCAGGGAACGATGGGGCATCTGGCCTTCACCGCACTCTTGAAGGTACCTCCTTTGAATTCCAGGGTACGGTTTCCCTGTCTGCTCCGGGTTCCCTCCGGGAAGATCAGGAAATTCCTTCCTTTTTTTACTTCCTCCGCCATGGTCTGGATCACCTTCATGGACTGGCGGATGTCTTCTCTGTCCATGACAAGGGAACCAAGCGCTTTCCTCACCTGCTTGAGCAGGATGATGTCGGCCGCTTCCTTTTTAATAACGAAAGCAAAGGGACGCGGGCAGGATTCCAGAAAAACCAGGACGTCGAACAGGCCCTGATGGTTGGGAAACAGGATGAAGCCATCCTTTTGCGGAAGGTTTTCCAGGCCATGGGCATCGATTTTGACTCTTCCGGCACGGTTTGCCAGGATCGTCGTCTTTTTGATCCAGCGAAACCCTTCCTCATAGCTGATATCTTCCCGGGAAGCACATCTGCAGATATGGTAAAAATAATAAAAAGCTTTGTGAATAAGACGGAATACCATCCATGCGATTCTTTTCATAACAGAAATCCTTTATTCCTTCCGGTACTGCTCCAGAGCGGTTCTGTAGAGGTCGTTTCCCCGGCTGTCCATCACGACGATCACAGGGAAGTCCTTTACGGTCAGCTTCCGGACCGCTTCCGTTCCCAGATCTTCATAAGCGACGACTTCTGCGTGAAGGATGGATTTGGACAGCAGCGCGCCCGCTCCCCCCACGGCGGCAAAATAGACGGCTCCGTTTCTTACGACAGCGTCTCTGACGGCGTCGCTTCTTTTTCCCTTTCCGATCATACCGCGAAGGCCAAGGTCCAGAAGAGCCGGCGTATATTTATCCATCCGGCTGGCCGTGGTGGGACCGGCGGAACCGATGGGCTGTCCTTCCCTTGCCGGAGAAGGCCCCATATAATATAGGATATTTCCGTTAATGTCAAAGGGCAGAGGCTGTCCCGCGTCCAGCGCCTCCTGCATCCTTTTATGGGCAGCGTCCCTTGCCGTATAAATGGTTCCTGTAAGATAAACACAGTCACCGGCCATCAGGCTGTCAGCCGTTTCTCTGTCAAAAGGGACCGTACATCTTTTTTCCATATTCATCTCCATTCCGGGGCGCTCATGCTCCAACCGCGCGCAAATACCGCCTATGCGGTTTTACGCTGCGATCCTGACCGTTTTGCGGCGCTCCGGCGCAAAGCGGTCGGTTCTGTTCTCAGAGTATGCGGACCGCGTGGCGGTTCACATGGCAGCAGATGTTCACAGCTACGGGAAGGCCTGCAATATGTGTCGGATACGTATTGATATTGACGCCCAGCGCAGTCGTGGTCCCGCCCAGGCCTCCGGGTCCGATGCCGGAACGGTTGATCCTCTCAAGAAGTTCCTCTTCCATCGCGCGTACCCAGGGAATCTCTGAGCGCTGGTCCAGAGGACGCGTCAGGGCCTGCTTTGCCATCAGCGCGCATTTTTCAAAGGTACCGCCAATCCCCACGCCGACCACCATGGGCGGACAGGCGTTCGGCCCGGCGTCCTTCACCGCCGTGAGAACGGCGTTCTTTACGCCCTCTTCCCCGTCTGCCGGCTTCAGCATGAAAATACGGCTCATGTTTTCACTGCCGAATCCCTTTGGGGCTGCGATGATTTTCACACGGTCTCCGGGAACGATGGAGCAATGAATGACTCCCGGCGTATTATCGTCCGTATTCACGCGAAGAAGCGGATCGAAAACCACGGATTTGCGCAGGCAGCCCTCCGTATAGCCTCTGCGTATACCCTCATTGACGGCCTCCTCCAGAGCGCCGCCTTCCAAATGGACTTCCTGTCCCACCTCAAGAAAAATAACCGCCATCCCGGTATCCTGGCAGATCGGAATGGAATCTTCTCCGGCAATCCGGAGATTGCAGGCAAGCTGCTCCAGCACGCTCCTTCCCAGAGGCGCTTCCTCTTTCTGCCATGCCTGTTCCAGCGCGTCTTCCATATCCTTCGTCAGAAACAGATTGGCTTCTATACACATTTCTTTTACCGCGTCCGTGATCTGTGAAACCGGTATTGTTCTCATCCTCGTTTCCGCCTTTCCTGAAAATATCCGCTTTGCGGGAAAGCTTCCGTTCTTTCGGCTTTATTATAAGTCAGGGGAGCTCGTTTTGTCACGATTATTCTGGATTTTCCGGCATAAAAGTGATACTCTGGAATGGATATCAGATCGAAGCGCAGGCTTCCTTAAGCCTAATGCAGAGCGCTTCGGAATGGAGGTAAGAATGAAGGATTATGTGGAATATATCATGGAGCAGGCACAGAAGCTTCTTGCCATCGACAGCCCTTCGGGCTATACGAAAAACGCGGCTCAGTATCTGTGCGGCGTTTACCAAAAGCTCGGCTATGAGCCGCAGATCACGGTAAAGGGAGGCGTACTGGTAAAGCTGTGCGGAACAGCCGGGACCGGGTGCGCAGATCCGTCCCGCGGCCCTATCCTGCTGATGGCGCATACCGATACGCTTGGCGCAATGGTTTCCGGGATCACGCCGGAAGGAAGGCTGAAGCTCACTCCTCTGGGCGGGCTGAACCCCAATAATACGGAGGCGGAAAACTGCCGGATCATCACCAGAAAGGGGAAGGTTTATACGGGAACCTTCCAGCTTGCCAACGCTTCCATTCATGTGAACGGGGATTATAATGAGAAAAAAAGAAGTTATGACAATATGGAGGTGCTGGTGGATGAGCCCGTAAAGAACGCGGATGATGTAAAGCGGCTCGGGATCATGACAGGCGATATCGTCTGCTTTGATCCAAGAACCACAGTCACTCCTTCCGGCTATATCAAAAGCCGTTTCCTGGATGATAAGCTGAGTACCGCTATCCTTCTTGGTTATGCGGCTTATTTAAAGGAAGAAAAAATATCTCCGGAACGGACTGTCTATGAGCATATCACTGTATTTGAAGAGGTAGGGCACGGAGCCTGCGCCTCTGTTCCGGAAAAGGTAACAGAGCTTCTTTCCGTGGACATGGGATGTGTGGGAGAAGGGCTTTCCTGCACGGAACACCAGGTTTCCATCTGCTCCAAGGACAGCCACGGGCCATATC
This sequence comes from Candidatus Eisenbergiella stercorigallinarum, assembly GCA_019120525.1. Classification (GTDB taxonomy): domain Bacteria; phylum Bacillota; class Clostridia; order Lachnospirales; family Lachnospiraceae; genus Eisenbergiella; species Eisenbergiella stercorigallinarum. Next base: position 4,022 of record DWUW01000162.1, read on the forward strand.
ACTATGATGTGGTCGGCGGACTGATCGACGCGGCGGACAGAACAGGCGTGGATTATGCTGTGGACGTATATCCTCATTACGGTTCCGACGCGGACGCGGCCCTGGATGCGGGGATCGACGCCAGGCACGGGCTGATCGGTCCCGGCGTATACGCCTCCCACGGCTATGAGCGCTCCCACAGAGACGGGGTAAGGAACACATTTGAGCTGCTGAAGGCATACCTCGGCTGATCCGGCGGATAAGCGGCAGGCATCTTTACGGACGAAATCGGATAGGGGAAGGAACTTCCTCTATCCGATTTCACGATAAGGGCTGTTTTTCAGACGGTATGGATAACATTTTACATTAAACGGATATCCTTAATGGAGCCGCTTTCCTGGAACAGCTCCCACTCCGCGATATTCACCGCATGGTCGCCGATCCGTTCCAGATATTTGGCGATCAGAAGGACGTCCACACAGGCGTCCACATCAGATACGCCCTCCTGCAGCCTTCTCACCAGGTCGTCTTTCACCTTGGAGAACAGCTCGTCCACCACATCGTCATGGCGGATCACCTCGTCCGCCGCCTTGCTGTCACGGTCCACGAAGGCGTCCACGGCGTCATGCACAATCTCCTTGGCCACTCCCAGCATGCCGGTGATGTGTCTGGAATAAAGATCCAGCTCGTTTCCCTTCATACGCAGCATCAGCTCCGCGATATCGGCGGTCTGGTCGCCGATGCGCTCGATATCCGTCACCACCTTCAGGGCAGCGGAGATCATGCGCAGATCTCCCGCGATGGGCTGCTGCCTGGTGATCAGGGACAGGCATCTGGACTCTATGTTTCTCTCCATATCATTGATCACTCTGTCCCCGCTGATGATCTTCATCTCCAGATCCTCGTCCTTATTGTCCACGGCGGACAGAAGCTGGTCGAAGGAAGCCTCAACGGCCTCTCCCATCTCCTTCACGCTTCTGCGCAGGCTGTCCAGCTCTTCCATGTAGTTTATTCTCATTGCCATCTTTCCTCTCCTTATTTTCGATCAGCCAAACCGGCCGGTGATATAGTCCTCGGTCCTCTTATCCTTCGGCCTGGAGAAAATATTTCCGGTGGAATCCTTTTCCACCACCTCTCCCACGAGGAAAAACGCGGTATCGTCGGACACGCGGGCCGCCTGCTGCATGTTATGGGTGACGACGACGACCGTATATTTCTTTTTCAGCTCCTCCATCAGATCCTCGATCTTCAGGGTGGAGATGGGATCGAGAGCGGAGGTGGGCTCGTCCATGAGAAGCACCTCGGGCTGTACGGCAAGGGCTCTCGCGATGCAGAGTCTCTGCTGCTGGCCGCCGGAAAGGCCGAGGGCGGATTTTTTCAGGCGGTCCTTGACCTCGTCAAAGATGGCCGCTCCCTTCAGGCTCTCCTCCACGATCTGATCCAGCTGAGATTTATTCTTAATGCCATGGATCCTGGGGCCGTAGGCGATATTGTCGTAGATGCTCATGGGGAAGGGGTTGGGCTGCTGGAACACCATGCCCACTTTTTTGCGCAGGAGGGTGGTATCCACCTTTTCATCATAGATGTTTTCCCCGTCGATGGTGACCTCTCCCTCGATCTTCACGCCGTCGATCAGATCGTTCATGCGGTTCAGGGTTTTTAAGAAGGTGGATTTTCCGCAGCCGGAGGGGCCGATGAAGGCGGTGATGGCGTTGGGTCGGATGTCCATGTCGATGTCCTTCAGCGCATGGTTGGTCCCATAATATAAATTCAGCTTTCTGGTACTGATTTTTACGTTTTCCATTGCTTTCCCTTTCTGGTATCTCAGTCTCTTGTTTCCACGTTAAACTTTTTGGACAGGTATTTTGTCAGCATGTTGATCGCCAGCACGAATACGAGAAGTACGAGCGCGATGCCAAAGGACTCGTCATACTGGGCCTTCTGCATGCACAGATAAAGCTGGATGGTCAGCGTGCCGCCGGACTGGAAGATCTTGTCGAAGAAGCCGGCCGCGGTCTTGGGAAGAAGATAACCGCTTCCCGCGGTGAACAGAAGGGCCGCGGATTCTCCCACGATACGTCCCACGGCCAGGATGATGCCGGTGATGATGCCGGGCATGGCGGAGGGAAGCAGGATGGTGCGGATCATGTACCATTTGGTCGCGCCCATGCCGAGCGCGCCGCTTCTGTAGCTTTCCGGCACGGTCTTCAGCGCTTCCTGGGTATTTCTGGTGATCAGAGGAAGCACCATCAGGGTCAGCGTGAACGCGCCGGTCAGAATGGAATAGCCCAGGCGCAGGGTGGTTCCGAAGAACACCATTCCGAACAGGCCGAATATGATGGAGGGGATGCCGGAAAGGATCTCGGTGGTGAACTCAATGGCACGCACTACTTTTCCCGGCTTCGCGTACTCGTTCAGATAGATGGCGGAGCCCACGCCGATGGGCGTCGCAAACAGCAGGGTGATAAGGACGATATAAAGGGTATTCAGCAGGTTTCCCGCGATACCGAAGGTTCCCTTCAGGGTGCTGGGCACCGTGGTGAGGAATTCCAGGCTGATGCTGGAAAAGCCCCTGATGAAGGTATAGCACATGATCCCGACGAGAAGCAGGATGGAAATGGACGCCGCCAGATAGATCAGCACCTTCAGGATCATGTCGGAGATTCTGACTCTTTTTACTAAAACGCTCTGATTCATAAGCTCACCGCTTCCTTTCTCTCAGCCTCGCTCTTTTCAGGCGCATGCTTCGCGGCTTCCTTTGCCAGCTTCGCGGCTCTCTTTTTTTCCTGAGCCTCCGGATCGCCGGACTTGAGGATATTGGTCAGGCATACGTTGATGACCATGATGAAGGCGAACAGCACCAGACCGATGGTAAACAGCACCTGTCTGTGCAGGCCGGACGCATAGCCCATCTCGCTGACGATGGCCGTGGTCAGGAAACGGACGGAGTTGAACGGAAGCGGGAAGTTGACCGAGCTTCCGGATACCAGGGTGATGGCCATGGCCTCGCCGATGGCCCTTCCCACGCCCAGCACGATGGCGGTCACGATGCCGGACTTCGCGGCGGGGATCATCACCTTGAAAATGGTCTGGATATGGGACGCTCCCAGCGCCAGGGAGGCGGATTTATACTGGGGCGGAACCGCTTTCAGGGCGGATTCGCTGATGTTGATCACGGTGGGAAGGATCATGATGGCCAGCACGATCACGGCGGAGATCAGGTTCGCGCCGCCGGTGAACTGGTGGGTCTCGGAGCCTTTGAAAATCGCCAGCTCCAGCTTATACATCAGAGGATTCAGGATCATGATGCCAAGCAGGCCGTAAATCACGGAAGGGATTCCGGCCAGAAGCTCCACGGCGGGCTTGACGATGGCCGCCAGCTTCTTAGGCGCCACCTCCGCCAGGAATACGGCGGTGAGTACACCGATCGGCACGCCGATCAGGATCGCCAGAAAGGTCCCGACAATGCTTGTGAGGATGATGAAGAGGATGCCGAAGGCAGGCTCCTCAGCCGTCGGCTCCCATACGGTCCCGAAAAGGATCTCTCCCAGGCCCACCTGAAAAATGGCGGGCGTTCCGTTTACGATCATATATAATGTGATGGAGAAAACTGCCAGGATGGCGAAAAAGGCGCACACGGTAAAGATCACCTTCGCGGTCTTCTCGACCGCGCTTTTCGCGTGTTTGCCATGTATGATGGAAAGAGGTTCGTTCATGTTTTTACCTGTCCTTTGCGTTGGAGGCTTACCCGTTTTGAGGCCCTGTTTTCACAGAGCCTCAAAGTAATCCGTATCAAGTGTATTCCGTTGTCAGACTCAGTCTACCGTGATCAGTCCCACGCTCTCAACCAGAGCCTTTCCTTCGTCGGAAGCAAGGTAGGTGAAGATCGCCTGAACCGCTTCGCTCTGCTCGGAAATCTCGCCGTTGGTAGCCATTACGAAGGGTCTGCTCAGCGCGTAGCTGCCGCCCTTGATGTTCTCAACAGTGGGCTCTACCTCGTCGATGGCAAGGGTCTTAACGGTGTCGTCCAGAACATCCAGGGATACATAGCCGATGGCTCCGGGAGTGGAAGCTACCTTGGCCATAACTGCGCCGGTGCTGTCCAGCTCGTTGGCGTATGCGCACTGATCCTCGATCGCAAGCAGCTCCTCGAAGGCGCTTCTGGTGCCGGATCCCGCTTCTCTTCCCACTACTACGATGGGCTGGTCAGCTCCGCCGACCTCGCTCCAGTTGGTGATCTCTCCCTTGTAGATGGAAGCCAGCTGATCCGCGGTCAGGCCCGCAACCTCATTGGCGGTATCGGCAACAACGGCGATGCCGTCGATGGCAACGATGTTCTCCATGATGCCGGCTGCCTTCTCGTCGTCGGTCAGGTTTCTGGAAGCGTTTCCGATATCAACGCTGCCGGCGGTCACAGCTTCGATACCAGCGCCGGAACCGGTGAACTCAGCGGTAACGGTAACGCCGGGATATGCTGCCATAAAGCTCTCTGCCAGAGCGTTTGCAAGCTTCTCCATGGAGGTGGAACCGGCCATGGAAACGGTGCCGCTCAGATCAGCGGGAATCTCGGCCGCTGCCGCTTCAGAGGAAGCCTCTTCCGTGGAAGCTGCCTCAGTGCTGGCCTCTTCCGTGCTGGCTGCCTCAGTGGAAGCCGCCTCGGTGGAAGCTGCTTCCGTGCTGGCCGCTTCTGTAGAAGCTGCCTCGGTAGAAGCTGCCGGTGCAGAGCTTTCTGTCGTCGTGTTTGCGGAACCACATCCTGCCAGGGCTGCCATAACAAGAGTAGCTGCCGCTGCAATTGCTACGAATTTCTTTTTCATAATGTTTCTCCTTTACACAAATCGTTTTCTCGTTTGCGCTTGTTATCATAACGGTTCCGTGCAAAAGATAAAAGCAGGATATGGTTTGGTTTTTGTAAGGTTTATGTAAAATGGACAGGCCGGGGCCCGCCGGAATCTCTTTCCGACGAGCCCCTTTATTAATTAAAAGGAAAGGATTCCCAGATGCTCCAGCAGGATCTTGCAGCCCATGAGGATCAGGATGATCCCGCCCGCAAGCTCGGCCTTCGCCTTGAATCTCAGGCCGAACACGTTTCCGATCTTCACGCCCGCGACTCCGAAAACGAAGGTGGTTACCCCGATGAAGGAAACGGCGGGAACGATATCCACGTTCAGGAAGGCGAAGGTCACGCCGATTGCGAGAGCGTCAATGCTGGTCGCCACCGCAAGGGGAACCATGGTCTTTACATCAAAGGAATCATTTTTTTCCTCTTCCTCCTCCTTTGCCAGCGCTTCCTTTATCATATTCGCACCGATCAGTCCCAGAAGGACGAAGGCGATCCAGTGATCAATGCTGGTGATGGCGTCCCGGAAGCTCGTTCCCAGGAAATAGCCGATCAGCGGCATACCGGCCTGAAAGCCTCCGAAGTAGAGGCCCGCAAGCGCCGCGTTTTTCCAGCTCATCCTCTGCATGGAAAGACCCTTGCAGATCGCCACGGCAAAGGCGTCCATGGACAGGCCCAATGCGATTACAAAAAGTTCCGCCAGACTCATTTTCTTTTTCCTCCTCGCTGGTGCTTTTTTGGCTGCGTTAAAAAAAAGACCTACCTGCCCTTTCGGACAGATAAGTCTCATTATTTCAAGCAAAGCCAGATAATCCCTATCAGTATGTTGACTTTACTGCGCGGCGGGCCGCGCCAACTACTCCCTTATCGCGGATTTCATCATAGCATAATTGAGAA
>DWUW01000163.1 GCA_019120525.1 Candidatus Eisenbergiella stercorigallinarum
AGCGATTTTACCACCACGGTCACGGCGGTGATCACCACCCTCAACAACGTGGGCCCCGGCCTGTCCCTGGTCGGCCCCATGGGGAATTTCGCCTTCTTTTCCGACCTGTCCAAGTTTGTGCTGATGTTTGACATGCTGGCGGGCAGACTGGAGATCTTCCCTCTGCTTCTCCTGTTTGTGCCATATACCTGGAAAAAGTGATTGCGCACCCGCGGGGATGGATGCTATAATTTTGCCAGACGGATCCGGCAGAGGGCCAGACGGCTTAAAAGTAAGAATGTGCCGGAAAAACGATAAAGGAAAGGGAGGACATTATGCGCAGAATATTGCTGAAGCTGAGCGGAGAGGCTCTCGCCGGAGATAAAAAGCATGGCTTCGATGAGGCGACGGTGAGAAAGGCCGCCGCGCAGATCGCGCAGGTTGTAAAGAGCGGCGTCCAGGTGGGCGTCGTGATCGGAGGCGGGAACTTCTGGCGGGGAAGGACCAGCGAGAACATGGACCGGACGAAGGCGGACCAGATCGGCATGCTCGCCACGATCATGAACTGCATCTATGTATCCGAGATGTGCAGGGCGGAAGGGCTTCAGACGGCTGTTTTCACGCCGTTTGCCTGCGGCTCCTTTACGAAGCTTTTTTCCAAGGATGACGCGGTAGCGTGCATGGAGGCGGGAGGCGTCGCCTTTTTCGCGGGCGGGACCGGACATCCCTATTTTTCCACCGATACGGGCGTGCTGCTTCGGGCCATCGAGGTGGAGGCGGATGTGATCCTGCTGGCCAAGTCCGTGGACGGCGTATATGACGACGATCCGGCGAAGAATCCTGACGCGAAGAAATACGACGAGGTATCCATCGATGAGGTGATCGCGAAGAACCTGCAGGTGGTGGACATGACCGCTTCCATCCTGGCAAGGGATAACCATATGCCCATGTGGGTGTTCGGCCTGAATGCGGAGAACAGCATTGTCAATACGGTAAACGGGAACTTCACCGGAACGAAGGTGACGGTTTAAGCTACCGCCAGGACAGGCCTGCGCGCCGGCAGCGCAGACGGTATCAAACGGACCGGCAGGCAGGCTGCGGACGAAAGCGGCTGTCCCATGGAAGCGGGATACCTGCCCAGAGAAAAGAAAACAGGCCGCCCGGGCGGCAGAATGAGAGGATAGAGCATGAACGAGAGATTACAGCAGTTTGACAGCAAGATGAAGAAGACCTGCGAGCATCTGGCGGCGGAGTTTGCGACGATCCGCGCAGGACGCGCCAACCCCCATGTGCTTGACAGGATCCGGGTCAACTATTACGGTACGCCCACGCCGATCCAGCAGGTGGGAAATATTACGGTTCCCGAACCCAGGATGATCCAGATCGCTCCCTGGGAGAAATCCCTGATCAAGGAGATCGAGAAGGCGATCATGGCTTCCGATGTGGGAATCACCCCTTCCAATGACGGCAATGTGATCCGCCTGGTATTCCCCGAGGTGACGGAGGAACGCAGAAAGACTCTGGTAAAGGACGTGAAAAAGAAGGGCGAAGAAGGCAAGGTCGCTGTCCGCAACATCCGCAGGGACGGAAACGACGCCTTTAAGAAGCTGGCGAAGGAAGACGTATCCGAGGATGAGATCAAGGAGCTGGAGAACGAGCTTCAGAAGCTGACCGACAAGTATATCAAGGAAGTGGATAAGCTGGTTGAGGAGAAGTCCAAAGAGATCATGACCGTATAGGCGGCTTCGTCTGAAAAGAAAGAGGGGCAGGCGGAAAGCGCCTGCCTCTCCTGCGCTCTGGCGCGCGGGCCTCAGCGACGCTTTGGTATGGAGGTAAAAATGGCAGAACGGAAAATACCGAATCATGTGGCGATCATCCTGGACGGAAACGGAAGATGGGCGAAGGCGAAAGGAATGCCCAGAAATTACGGCCATGTCCAGGGAGCAAAGCGGGTGGAGGAGATCTGCGAGGAGGCTTACCGGATGGGGATCCGTTATCTTACAGTATACGCCTTTTCCACGGAAAACTGGAACCGCCCCAAGGATGAGGTGGACGCCCTGATGGGGCTTCTGCGCAATTACATGAAGACCTGTCTGCGGACGGCGTCCAAAAACAATATGTGCGTCCGGGTGCTGGGGGATAAGACCAGGCTGGACGCGGACATCCGGAAACGGATCGACGAGCTGGAAAAGGCGACGAGGGCAAACAGCGGCCTGCATTTCCAGATCGCCCTGAATTACGGCGGAAGGGATGAGATCTGCAGGGCGGCGCGCGTCCTGGCGCAGCAGGTAAAGGACGGGACGCTCTGTCCGGAGCAGATCAGCGAGGAGCGGATCGGGGAGACGCTGGATACGGCGGGGATCCCGGATCCGGATCTTCTGATCCGTACCTGCAATGAGCTTCGGATCTCCAATTTCCTTCTCTGGCAGCTGGCCTATACGGAATTTTATTTTACGCCCGTTCCCTGGCCGGACTTTACGAAGGAAGAATTGGAAAAGGCCGTGGAGGCATATAATCATAGGGACAGAAGATACGGGCTGGTAAAGGAAAAATAAGCCGTGCGTGTCTGTCCCGGCTGCCAGGGCGGAGAGAAAAGACGGATGAGGAGGAAAGATATGTTCTGGATAAGACTGAGAAGCAGCGTGATCCTGGTGATCGCCGCGCTGTTTCTGCTGCTTGCGGGAGGATGGGTGCTTGGGGCAGGGCTGTTTGTCCTGTCCATGACCGCGTATCTGGAGCTGATGCGCGCTGCCGGAAGCGCCCGGACGGCTGCCGGAACAGAAACAAAAGGAAGCCTGGCGGAGAAAAAAACGGAGCTGCCGCCGCTTCTTGCGAAGGGAAACATCGGTATCCTGGAGGGGATCGGGCTTGCCGGGACGGTTCTTTATTATGCCGTGCTTCTGACAGAAGAGGAGCCGATCTATCTCCTTGGCGTTCTCGGGCTGGTTTTCCTTGGGATGATGGCCGCCTATGTGCTCACCTTTCCCGCCCATCAGGCCGGGCAGGTGATGGCCGCGTTCTTCAGCTTCTTTTACGGCCCTGTCCTGTTTTCCTTCCTCTGGCTGACCAGGGAGCTTCCGGGAGGGATCTATATGGTATGGCTGATCTTTATCAGCTCCTGGATCTGCGATACCTGCGCCTATCTGTCCGGAATGGCTTTCGGAAGGCATAAGCTGACGCCGGTGCTCAGCCCGAAGAAGTCTGTGGAGGGAGCGGTGGGGGGCGTGCTCGGCTCCGCCCTGGTGGGAGCCCTGTTCGGCCATCTGCTATTAAACGGGATCTTTGAGGGCCAGGAGATGGCGCTCATCTGCGCGGTGCTCTGCGCGGCGGGGGCGGTGATCTCCCAGATCGGCGACCTTGCCGCCTCCGGCATCAAAAGAGACCACGGCATCAAGGATTACGGACGGCTGATCCCCGGCCACGGCGGCGTGATGGACCGGTTTGACAGCGTTCTTTTTACCGCGCCCATCATCTATTACCTGGCCATCCTTCTGATCTCGTTTGAATAGAATCGTTTTGAAGCAGAAGGGGAATACTGCAGAAAGGAAATACGGATGAAGAACATTGCGATCCTGGGCTCCACCGGTTCCATCGGAACCCAGACACTGGAAATTGTAAGAGACAATGCCGACCTTGCCGTGAAGGGCCTGGCGGCGGGAACCAATGTTGCCCTGATGGAAAAGCAGATCCGTGAATTTTTGCCGGAGACGGCGGTGATGTGGACCGAAGAGGCGGCGCAGGACCTGCGGGAAAGGGTGAAGGACCTTCCGGTCCGCGTCCTGTGCGGCATGGACGGCCTTCTGGAGCTGGCCGCCATGGAGGGCTATGAAATCCTGGTGACCGCCGTGGTGGGGATGATCGGCATCCGGCCCACCATCACGGCGATTGAAAGCGGGAAGACCATCGCCCTTGCCAATAAGGAAACCCTGGTGACCGCCGGTCATCTGATCATGCCGCTGGCAAAAAAGCACGGCGTATCCATCCTCCCCGTGGACAGCGAGCACAGCGCCATTTTCCAGTCCTTAAACGGGGAAGACAGAAGCCGGCTGTCCCGGATCCTTCTTACCGCATCCGGCGGGCCGTTTAGGGGAAAAAGCAGGGCGGAGCTTGCCGGCATGAGAGTGGAGGACGCCCTGAAGCATCCCAACTGGTCCATGGGGAAAAAGATCACGGTGGATTCCTCCACGCTGGTGAACAAGGCGCTGGAGGTGATGGAGGCCCGCTGGCTGTTCGGCGTGGGCCTGGACCAGATCCAGGTGGTGGTCCATCCCCAGAGCATCATCCATTCGGCGGTGGAGTATGTGGACGGGGCGGTGATCGCCCAGCTGGGGCTTCCGGATATGAAGCTGCCCATCCAGTACGCCCTGTTCTATCCGGACAGACGCCCGATGAAGGGAGATAAGCTGGACCTGTTCGCGGCAGGGAGCCTGACCTTTGAACGGCCGGATATGGAAACCTTCCGGGGCCTTGCGCTCGGCATCCGGGCGGCGCGGGAGGGCGGAAGCATGCCCACGGTGTTCAACGCGGCGAACGAAAGGGCGGTTGCCCTGTTTTTAAACCGGAAGATCGGCTTCCTGGATATCGCGGAGCTGATCGAAGCCTGTATGGAGCATCACCGGAGGATGGAGGATCCGGATGTGGATGAGATCCTTGCGGCGGAGGCGGAGACCTATGAATATATCGCCGCCAGAGAGAAATAAAGGAGACTGAGATTCATTGACAACCATAGTTCTGTTCATCATCGTTTTCGGCGTGATCGTTATTGCCCATGAGCTGGGACATTTCCTCCTGGCGAAGGCGAATGGCATCACCGTAGTGGAGTTTTCCATCGGCATGGGACCGAAGCTGCTCCACTTTGACAGAGGGGGGACCGAATATTCGCTGCGTCTTCTGCCCATCGGCGGCGCGTGCATGTTTGAAGGGGAGAACGGCCTGGAGGAGGAAGGCGGCACGCTTTCCGAAGGCGCGTTTCCCAAAGCGAAGGTCTGGGCGAGGATTTCCACCGTATTCGCGGGGCCATTTTTCAATTTCCTGCTTGCCTATGCGTTTGCCGTGCTGGTGGTGGCCTACGCGGGCAGTGACCGGCCCGTGATCCAGGATGTGATCGACGGTTATCCGGCGCAGGAGGCGGGTATGCAGAGCGGGGATGTGGTCATTCGGATGAACGGGGAGCGGATTTATCTGGGCAGGGAAATTTCCCTGTATACGCTGGTAAACCCCGGGGAAACCGTTACCGTGGAATATCTGCGGGACGGCCAGAAGCGCACGGCGGTACTGACGCCCAGGTACGACGAGGCGGAGGGAAGGTATCTTCTGGGCTTCCAGGGCTATGCGGAGTATGTGGACTGCCGGAATGCGGGCGCTTTTAAATACGCCTATTACGAGGTCCGATATGGCCTGAAGATGACGGTGAAAAGCCTGGGCTTGCTGCTGACCGGAAAGGCCGGCGTGGACGACATGGCAGGCCCGGTGGGAATGGCGCAGATCATCGGGGAGGTACAGCAGGAGGCCGTGCCCTACGGCCCGCTGGTGGTGGCCGTCAGTATGGTGAACCTGGCCATGCTGTTAAGCGTCAACCTGGGTGTGATCAACCTGCTGCCGCTTCCCGCCCTGGACGGCGGAAGGCTGGTGTTTCTGCTGGTGGAAGCCGTGCGGGGAAAGCCTGTGCCGCCGGAAAAGGAGGGAATGGTCCATTTCGCGGGCTTCGTCCTTTTGATGGTACTGATGGTGGTCGTGATGTTCAACGATATTTCCCGGCTGCTGGGATAAGGCTGGGATACGACGAAAGAAAAGGGGGATACCAATGAGAAGAAAAGAATGTGCAACCGGGATCCACAGGGCGCTCCGGACAGGGAAACGTTTCCTGGCGGGATTATGCGCGGTACCGCTTTTGGCCGCGCTTTCCGCGTCGGCGCTTCCCGCGGACTGCGTACGGGCCGCGGAGCTTCCCGCGGCGCAGGCTGTCCAGGCGACGGGCGCTCAGGATACGCAGCTGCCTCCCGGATATGTGAGAAGCATCTATACCAACGAGCCTGTGACGGCGGCCCAGGCAGGGCTCAGGCCTATCGCCGTCATGATGCCTACGGACCGGTCCGCCCAGCCCTCCTACGGGATCGGCCATGCGAAGGTTTTGTATGAGATCATGGAAGAAGGGGAGATTTCCCGCCAGCTTGCCATTATCGATGACTGGCAGGGACTTTCCAGGATCGGGAATGTGAGAAGCTGCCGGGCTTATTATCTTCCCATCGCAACGGAATGGGATCCCATCCTGATCCATTTCGGCGGCGTGTGGTATATGCGCGACCGGATCAGCCTGCCGGATATCAACAATCTGTCCGGGACCTATGAATATGGGACAGGCGGGAGCGCGCCTGGCGCGAATCAGTTTTTCCGCAGCTCGGACCGGAAGGCGCCGCATAACGCCTATATCAGCGCGGACGGCATCACGGAGGCCTGCGCGCAGCTTGGATATTCCCTTTCGATCCGGCCGGAATATTACAGCGGGCAGCATTTTGCCTTTGCCGACGGGGTCAATACCCTGGATCAGTACGGCGCTGCGGCAGCCCCGGCAAACACGGTCAGCCTGGCGGATATCTTCCCTTATACCAAAACGGGATTTACCTACAATCCGGCGACAGGGCTGTACGATAAGACCATCCACGGGAGCGCCCATAAAGACGCGGACGGCACCCAGCTGTCCTTTGCCAATGTGATCGTGCAGAATACCTCCTGGGTAAGGCTTGACGACGGAGGCTACCTGGCCTTTGGCAATTATGACACCACGCAGGACGGCTGGTATTTTACAAAAGGAAAATGCATTCATATCACCTGGCAGAAGACCGCGGATTACAGTCCGACAAAGTATTTTGACGATGCGGGCAATGAGATCCGGTTGAATCAGGGAAAAACCTATATTGCGGTCGCGCAGGCAGGCAGGCTGCCCGCGTTTTCCTGACCGCCCATACGGGAAGCGGCTGCCTTTGGCAGGCCGCTTCCTTCCCCATTGCGCGCCTGGCGGCGCGCGTTTCTGAATTCTGATCCTTATTCTGTTCTGTTTTTCGTTTTTTTCTTTTGATCTGATCATTGATCCCAATCTGTTTTGCAGCCATATTTTTTTATTTTCCTATAAGACTTGTTGCCTTCCGGGGCCGATCCACGCCCGGAGGGCGGAAAGGAGATGCCTATGACGGCGCGGCGGTACCGGATTCTGAAAAAACTGGGGGAGGGAGGCAGCGGCCGGACCTATCTGGTACGGGACAGGAAGCTGGGAAAGCTCTGGGCCATGAAGGAATGGAAAGAGGGGGACGGGGCCGGGGAGGAGCTTCGCATTCTCCGTGAACTGGACAGCCCTTTCTTTCCGCGGATCGTAGAGAGTTTTCAGGAAGATGGAAAACAATATCTGCTGATGGACTGGATCCGGGGAACGACACTGGAGGAGACCCTGAAAAAGGAAGGCCCCCTGCCCTGGCGGACGGCTGCGGAATACGCGGCCCAGATCTGCATGGCCCTGGAACGGCTGCATGGAGGCTGCCCGGCCATCCTTCACCTGGACCTGAAGCCTTCCAATATCATCCTGACCCAGGACGGCCCCAGGCTGATCGATTTCGGAAGCGCGGCCGCGGCGGACCAGGCGGGGAAAGCCCTGCCTGAAGGACGGATCCGGACAGGGACGCCCGGATATGCGGCCCCGGAGCTGTACGGGAATGGCGGCGCGGACGTTAGGAGCGATGTCTATGGGCTGGGCGCCCTGCTGTGGGTCATGCTTACGGGAAAAAGAAACGGAAGGAGGACGGCGGAAAATGTGCCGGAGCGGCTCCGGGAGATCGCGGAAAAGGCGCTGGCCGAAAAAAAGGAGGACCGGTTTGAAACTGCCGGAAAGCTGCGGCAGGCACTGGAGGAACTGCTGTCAGAGACAGCGGAAACAAAAAGGGCGGGAAAAAAAGGAAAACACAGGGTCCTTCAGGCAGCAAAAGCCGTCTGCGCGGCAGCCGTCTGCCTCCTGGCGGCTGTACTGCTCCTGTCATGGGCGCCGCCCCGGGGGGCAGCTTCGGCAGGGAAGACGGAAGCGGGAGCCGGCAAGCGGGCGGCGGCTGTCTGGAAGGAGTCTGTATGGGAGCTGATCCGTAAGGAGGAAGAAGGGAAATTTCTGGGACTCTGGCATGATCTGGGAGAAGCCTTCCGCGGCGCGGCCGGGCAAAGGGGAAATCTGTCGAAAGAGGCAGACGGATCGGAGGGGAAAGACGCGGGATTCTGACATAAACCGCGCCGGTCTGTCCGTATAATGGGTTCATACCTGCAGGAGGTGAGAGGTGAAGTATATTGTCTACATAGATCGTCTGTTTTTGCAGCAGGCTGTGCAGACGCTGGCGCTTCTCCTCCTGACCGGAGCCCTTCTGGACTGCCGCGCCCCGTCTGCGCCGGCGGCCGCTTTCAGGATGGTGCTTGGCTCGGGCGCGGAGGCGCTTTTTTTCTGTGCGGTATTTTGTCTGCAGGGGATCGGAAGCCTGCCGGGAACGCTGCTTCTTTCCGCGGGCTCCCTGCTGGGACTGCTCTGGGTATTCCGGATCCGGTCGCCGGAACTCTTTTTCCGGGCAGTCCTGCTTTACTGTTCGGCCGGATTCCTGCTTGCCGGATTTCTCTATGCGTTCCCGGCTGCCTTCCGGGAAAACGCGGCAGCCGTCTCCGGAGGGATGCTGCTCCTTTCCGCGGGGGCGGTATTTTTCCGGAAACGGGAACGGAAGAGAAGGCAGCAGGCTGTGGTAACGGCGGAGGTGATCGAGGGAAGGGTACGGATCGTTACGGAGGCTCTGATCGACAGCGGGAATTCGCTTTATGACCCGATCAGCGGCAGGCCGGTAAGCGTGGTGGAACGGGGCTTGCTGGAGGGCAGGATCGATCTGGAGCGCCCGGAACGCTTCCGGCTCGTCCCCTACCATACGCTGGGAAGCAGGGGGCTGATGCAGGCCGTTGAGGTCGGACAGCTGAAGATAAAACGGGAAGGGCAGGAGCTTTCGTTTGAGAATGTGCTTCTCGGACTCTATAACGGCAGGGTGACACAGGATGGAAGCTACCGTCTGATCCTGCATCCTGCGCTTCTGCAGGACAGGACGCGGCGGAAAGGAGCTTCGGAATGGAGGAAGATATGATACTGAAAGTAGCGATGCCGGGGAAAATACAGTTTCGGATCATCCGCAGGGAGCCGGCTTTTTTGTGGCCCGGACAGGGAGATATCCACTACATCGGCGGGGCGGAGGTCCTTCCGCCGCCGCTGGAAGCCGACAGGGAAAGCGAGATCATCGGCGACCTCGGGACAGAATATGAGGATGAAGCGAAGAATATCCTGATCGAGCATAACCTGCGCCTGGTGGTTTACATAGCGAAAAAATTTGACAATACCGGGGTGGGTGTGGAGGATCTGATCTCAATCGGAACCATCGGCCTGATCAAGTCCATCAATACCTTTAAGCCGGATAAGAACATCAAGCTTGCCACTTACGCCTCCCGGTGCATCGAAAATGAGATCCTTATGTATCTGCGCAGAAACAGCAAGACACGCATGGAGGTCTCCATCGATGAGCCCTTAAATGTGGACTGGGACGGAAACGAGCTTCTGCTTTCCGATATTCTTGGGACGGATGAGGACGTGATCTACCGGGATATCGAAACGGAGGCGGAAAAGAGCCTTCTGATGAAGGCCGTCGGCAGGCTGACGGAACGGGAGAGGACCATTGTGAACTTAAGGTTTGGCCTGAACACGCCGGACGGAAAGGAGATGACGCAGAAGGAGGTCGCCTCTTTGCTTGGGATTTCCCAGTCCTATATTTCCCGCCTGGAAAAGAAGATCATGAAAAGGCTGAAGCGCGAGATGGTACGGGAGTAGCCGCGGTTTCCGTTTTCCATATTTTGCTTCCGGCGGGTAGGTATAGAAGGGCGCAAACAGGTGAATTCTCTATTTCATAGAATATGAGACGGAGGATTCGGAAATGGCACTGAACAAGGTGGAAATCTGCGGCGTAAATACTTCGAAACTGACCGTGCTTACCAGCGAGGAAAAGGAGGCGCTGTTTACGCGCATCCGGGAAGGGGACGAGGAGGCGAGACAGCAGTATATCAAAGGGAACCTGCGCCTGGTACTCAGCGTGATCAGGCGCTTTTCCTCGAGCAGTGAAAATGTGGACGATCTGTTCCAGATCGGCTGCATCGGCCTGATCAAGGCGATCGATAATTTTGACCCGACCCTTAACGTGAAATTCAGCACCTACGCAGTCCCCATGATCATCGGGGAGATCCGCAGGTTCCTCCGGGACAACAACGCGATCCGGGTGAGCCGTTCCCTGAAGGATACCGCGTACAAAGCCATCTATGCCAGGGAAAATCTGATGAAGCAGAACCAGAAGGAGCCGACGATCGCGGAGGTGGCGACGGAGATCGGGATCGCGAAGGAGGATGTGGTATATGCCCTTGACGCCATCCAGAATCCCATGAGCCTCTACGAACCGGTCTATACGGACGGAGGGGATACGCTGTATGTGATGGATCAGATCAGCGACAAAAAGAACCGGGAGGAAGCGTGGGTGGAAAGCCTTTCCTTAAGCGAAGCCATGAAAAGGCTGAACCCGAGGGAATACGAGATCATATCCCTGCGTTTTTTTGAAGGCAAAACACAGATGGAGGTGGCGCAGATCATCGGCATCTCCCAGGCACAGGTATCGAGACTGGAAAAAAACGCGCTGAAATCCATGAAAAGTTATCTGACCGCGTGAGAAGTTCGGCCGTTTTGGCGAAAAAGGCGGAGACGGAAGGCCCGGAAACGAAAAGGCCGGAACCGTTTCCGCCCATTTTGCGTAAAATGGAAGGAAGACAGATACACAGACCGGATGGATATACCGGTCCGCGGCGGGAGGTAGCATGCTGTTTTCCGAACTGAAATCCAAGGATGTGATCAATTTACGGGACTGCAGGAAGCTGGGGCATATCACGGATTTTGAATTCGACGAATGCACGGGCTGTATCTGCAAGGTGATCATTCCGGGCGGGGCGAAATGGAAGTCGCTGTTTGGCTGCGAGGAAGGAAGCCAGATCTGCTATAAGGATATCAAACGGATCGGCCCGGATATCATCGTTGTCGACCTGCCTGATTGCTGACAGGATAGCGCTTAAGCCAGGAAGCCGTCGGTTGACACTCCCAATGCCCTTCGCTATAATGATAGGAAGCAAAAAGGCGTATTTTTGGGAGGAAATCCAATGAAATGTCCATTCTGCGGTCATGACAACACGCGCGTGATCGATTCTAGGCCGGCGGATGAGAACAATTCCATCCGCCGCCGCCGTGTCTGCGACGAATGCAGCCGGCGGTTTACCACTTATGAAAAGGTGGAGACCATTCCCCTGATCGTGATCAAAAAAGACGACAACCGGGAGACCTATGACCGTTCCAAGATTGAGGCGGGAGTGCTTCGCGCCTGCCATAAGCGGCCGGTGAGCGCGAACCAGATCACGAAGCTGGTGGACGATGTGGAAACGGAGGTTTTCAACCGCGCGGAGAAGGAAATCTCCAGCCGGGTGATCGGGGAGATGGTCATGGACAGGCTCAAAAACCTGGACGCGGTCGCCTATGTCCGTTTCGCTTCCGTATATCGGGAATTCAAGGATATCAACACCTTCATGGATGAGCTGAAGAAGGTGATGGGGGGCAAGGAGCTGTAAGGGGAAAGACGAAAATTTTTCTTGCTTTTTTGCCCTTTTGCGTATACAATAGGCCGGTAAGTTCCAAAAACTGAATAAAGATCAGGTACTTTCACGCACGAGACGTAAAAGTGCTGAGAGAGAAAGGAAAACACATGAAGACAAAAGCTGTAAAGAGGATTCTTTTGACTTTGGTGTGCGGAGCACTAACTATTGCACTGGGCGCATGTTCAGGTGATAAGGCAGGTGAGAGCTCTTCTCAGATTACGATTGGAATACCTCAGGATATTGAGGACAGTCTTGACCCCCACAAAGCGGTGGCGGCAGGAACGAAAGAGGTACTGTTCAATCTGTACGAAGGTCTTGTCAAGCCCGACAGCAGCGGTGAGCTGCAGCCGGCCATTGCCAGCGATTATTCGATATCGGAGGATGCGACCACCTATACCTTCACTTTGAGGGAAGGGGTAAAATTCCATGACGGCAGTATGGTAACGGCTGAAGACGTGAAATATTCCATAGACAGATGCGCCGATACCACGAACGGAGAACCGCTGGTAGAGGCGTATTCTAATATTAAGAGCGTCAATATCGTGGATGAGAAAACGGTGGAGGTGGTGCTGAATACGGCGGACTCCGATTTTCTGGCCAATATGACCACCGCCATTATTCCGGCTTCCAATGAAAATCCGGATACCAATCCCATCGGAACCGGACCATATAGATACGTATCCAGATCGCCACAGGAGAACTTCGTGGTGGAGAAGTTTGACGAATACTGGGGAACACCTGCCAATATCGAGAACGTCACCTTCCGGGTGTGCGCGAACGCGGATTCCATCGTTATGAATCTGCAGGGCGGATCCATCGACATGTTTGCCCGGCTGACCACGACGCAGGCTTCCCAGCTTGGAGATCAGTTCGATGTCCTGGAGGGCACCATGAACCTGGTGCAGGCGCTTTATCTGAACAATGCGGTGGAACCCTTTAACGATGAACGGGTACGTCAGGCGCTCTGCTATGCGGTGGATCCGCAGGGGATCATGGATCTGATCTCTGATGGAAAGGGAACCGAGATCGGAAGCAGCATGTTCCCGGCCTTCGAAAAGTATTACATGCCGGAACTGAACGACGTATACAATCAGGATTTTGATAAGGCGAAGGAGCTGCTGGCTGAGGCGGGCTATCCCGACGGCTTCTCCTTTACCATAACGGTTCCCTCCAATTATCAGCAGCACATCGATACGGCGCAGGTCCTGGTGGAACAGCTGAAAAATATCGGCGTGACGGCTGAGATTGAGCTGGTGGAATGGGAAACCTGGGTTTCCGAAGCCTATACGAACCGGAATTTTGAGGCGACGGTGGTCGGCGTGGACGCGTCCAGCCTGACCGCTTCGGCCCTGCTTTCCAGATTCGTATCGGACGCGCCGAATAACTTCATCAATTTCAGTAATGCGGATTACGATGCGGCCTATGCCCGCGCGGAGGCTGCGGTGGATGATGAGGAAAAAACCGAGGCCTATAAAGAGTGTGAACGCCTTCTGGCGGAGCATGCCGCAAATGTATACATTCAGGATCTTCCGTGCCTGGTGGCGCTGAATAAGAAATATGCGGGATACGAATTCTACCCGCTGTATGTTCAGGATATTTCCAAGCTGTACATTGTGGAAGAGTAGGACGGCTGCGACGGCCCGGCGGTCCGCCGGGCTGTTTCAGTGCCGGACGGATATCCGAAAGGAGATTTCCATGAAACTTCTGATCCGAAAATTCATATCCATGATCGTTACCATTCTGGCAGTGGCCTTTCTGGTTTTTCTGGCTTTCGATGTGATTCCGGGGGATCCGGCCACGGCGCAGCTGGGAACGCAGGCCACGCCGGAACGGGTGGAGGCGCTGCGGG
>DWUW01000164.1 GCA_019120525.1 Candidatus Eisenbergiella stercorigallinarum
TCCGGAAATCTACGGGAGGCTGTCAGAATATATGAGCGCGGAATAGCCTTTATTTTTCATGAAGAAAGGAACGTCAGAATGATCCCGGAAAAGTTTAAGGAAAGAATGAAGCTGCTGCTGGGCGGAGAATATGAGGAATTTCTGGAGGCGCTTGGACAGGAGAGATATCAGGCGCTGCGGGTAAATCCCATGAAAATGGACCGGGAGGAATTTTTGCAGAAGGCGCCCTTTTGTCTGTCTCCTGTTCCATGGGAAGAAAACGGGTTTTATTATGAAAAAGGGGAAAAGCTGCCGCAGCCCGGCAGGCATCCCTGGCATGAAGCCGGCGTTTATTATATTCAGGAACCCAGCGCCATGTCCGCCGTTCCCTTCCTGGAGGCGAGGCCCGGAGAACGGATCCTGGACCTGTGCGCCGCCCCCGGCGGGAAGAGCACCCAGATCGCTGCGGCCATGCGGGGGGAGGGACTTCTCATCTGCAATGAGATCCATCCGGCCCGGGCAGCCATCCTCTCTGAGAATATTGAACGGATGGGCGTGCGAAATGCACTGGTATTAAACGAAACGCCGGATCGGCTGGCGGAACGGTTTCCCGGCTTTTTTGACCGGATTCTGGTGGACGCTCCCTGCTCCGGAGAGGGAATGTTCCGGAAAAACGAGGCGGCGGGAGAGGAGTGGAGCCCGGAAAATGTGCAGATGTGCGCAGAGCGGCAGAGAGATATCCTGGAATATGCCTGCCAGATGCTCCGTCCCGGCGGAAGGCTCTGTTATTCCACCTGCACCTTCGCCCCGGCGGAGGACGAGGGAAGCGTTGGCTGGCTGATAAAAAAGCATCCGGACATGCATGTCCTTTCCGTTCCCATGCCGGAAGGCTTCGCGCCCGGACATCCGGAATGGGCGGATATGGAGGAGGCGGAAGATGCCGGGGAAGATACTGCTCCGGCTTCCTTCCCGGCGGCCGGAACAACATCCGTTTTGTCCTCTGAACTGGAGCATACCATGCGGCTCTGGCCTCACAGGCTCCGTGGAGAGGGGCATTTTGTGGCGGTGCTGGAAAAGAATGGGGCGGCCGGGACGAAAGGACGGGCGGAAGAGGCCGGAAGGAACGGGCAGGAGACAGAGAAGCTTCCCGCGAAACGGGCACGCCGCAGAGACGGCGAAAAGGGGCTGGGAGAAAAGGATTATGCGGAGTTTTCCGCATTCGCACGGGAGAATCTGCGCGTGCAGCTTCCCGGAATCTATCTGCGCTTTGGAGAGCAGCTCTATCTGGCGCCTGAGGAAACGCCCGTCCTCCGCGGCCTGAAGGTGCTGCGCCCCGGCCTGCATCTGGGAACCGTGAAGAAGAACCGCTTTGAGCCTTCCCATGCGCTGGCGCTCACTCTGAAGCCGGAGGAAGCAGCGCATGCCGTCAGCCTGGATACGGAAGGCCGCCAGGTAAAGGATTACCTGAACGGCCTGACCTTCCCCGCAGAGGGGGAAAAGGGATGGTATCTGATCTGCGCGGACGGCTGCAGCCTCGGCTGGGGAAAGCTTGCCGGCGGGATCATGAAGAATCATTACCCCAAAGGGCTGCGGAAAAACTGGTGAAGGGGAAACCTTCGCCGGTTTTTCCGGAATTTTTCAATCTTTCCAATCTCATCGTTCCCTGTTTCCTCAGACCGTGATCCCCAGAACGGTTATCACCTGCTGGTTGATCACGCCGTCCGGCGCGAGACCGCAGGCGGTCTGGAACTGAATCAGAGACTGTTGGGTTTCCTCGTCAAAAACGCCGTCGATTTCACCGGCATAAAAGCCCAGCTCCGTAAGTTTTGTTTGAGTCTGGACCACCAGGCGATACAGGAGATCATCCTGCCCGGAACCTGTCAGGGTATTGTCGGCAGGACCGGTCTGCGCACCATTCGCGGAACCGGCCGGTGCGCCGGGAACTGCCTGCGGGGAAGCGGACTGCGCAGTCTGCGCCTGTATCTGGGTGGCAAAGGTTTCATACAGCCGCATATAGATGATTTTGGAAGCGATTTCCGACTGCGCGGCAGTTACGGACGGATACAGATCTGCGGCTTCTTCAGGAGTTAGAAAGTCCGCGAGAAAAGCATCGGATACGCCGCCTGTGGCTACAAAATTGCAGATGAGCTGATTGATTTCCAGAGTAAAATAGCCATTCTGCTTTGCGTCAAAATCTGCAAGCACGCTCTGATATTTGTCTAAGAGAGCCTGCTCTGTGTTCGATGCCGTCTGACCGGAAGCAGAAACAGAAGGCTGAGGCACAGTCACCTGCGGAGCGGACGACTGTCCGGAATAGGGGCAGACTCCATTGGGATGCAGATGTGCAGGATGGCCGCCGCAGTGATAGTGATAGCTTCCCAGCCCGCTCTTATTCTTATTATCGCGATGTCCGCCTCTGGCATCCGTTCTTCCGCTGTGAGCTTCTGCAGTGATGGCTGCAGAATATGGCAGGCTGGAAGATGGCAGCGAGGACAGCAGGACGAAGGACGCTAAAAAAGCCAAAAATCCTTTTTTGATTTTTCTCATGTAATTCCCCCCTGTAAATGAAAATGATATATGAAATGTTGCTTTTTTATTATAACAGTGCTGACAGGAACGTACAAGGAGAATGGGGAATTGTTTGCCGTAAAGATTTTTCTCTAAACAACTTTGGAATCAGAATATCATATAAAATATCATAACAGTATATAATAGTAATATAGCCTCAATTGTAATACAGAAGAAATAAAATAAAACAGAATGCTTGCAAAAAGCTTCAAAATATAGTATCTTTGTGGCAAGAAAGGATGTGATGATATGACAACGATCAGTATCAGGCTCGACGATGATATGAAAAGAGAACTGGATGAAATGTGTGATGAAATGGGGATGAATATTACTACATTTTTTATGATTTATGCAAAAAAAGCATTACGCGACCGCAGAATCCCATTTGATATTGTAGCTCCCATTGATCCCTTCTATTC
>DWUW01000165.1 GCA_019120525.1 Candidatus Eisenbergiella stercorigallinarum
TATTTTTCCAGATCCACCGGTATTCCATATTTTCCCGTCAGATATCTTAACGGGCATGTCAGATGGGACAGGACGTTAAAATCACATTTTTCTATCATCTCCGACACATCCTCGAAATAAGCTCTCATATAGGCGTCTATTTCATCAGCTGTAAATCCGGAAAAATTGATCTGTGAATAGGGCTCCCGGCCCAGCCTGCTTCGGACCGCATGGACGGAACCCAATACGATATCATAGGGGAACATCTGCACGATCTCCTCCGCTTCCCGGAAATGCCACAGCGCCTCTCCCATTTCAATCCCCGTCAGGACCTTCAGCCGTCCCGCATGGATTTCCCGGCATCTGCGGCTGTCTTTTGCGGAACGGCGGATGGGGGAGACAATATCCATCTGATTCACATACTCCATATCGCAATGGTCGGTAAAAGCGATCCCGGCCAATCCCTTCCTGGCCGCGTATCTGCACAGCATTTCAGGACTGCACTGGGAGTCATGCGAATGCCACGTGTGATTATGGCAGTCAAACAGTTTTCCCTTATTATAATAATCCCGGTATTCCCGGTCAATTTCCATTTTTGAGGATTTCATTGCTGCATTACATTTCCTGCCTTTCCGGTGAAATAATAAATTTCCCTCTTGCGCGCAGCGCGGGATCCGATAAAATCTCCGGCAGTTTTTCCAGGCCATAAACCCCGCAGACCATGCTGCTCACATCCAGCCGTCCGCTGTTGATCAGGTCAAGCGCTCTCTGCTGCGTGCACGGGTTGATATAGGAAGCCTTTAATTCCAGTTCCTTCTGGAAAATCAGGAACGGCTTTACGGGAATGCTCTCCTCCGGCCTGGTCAGCCCGAACATCATGACTATGGCTTTCGGATCCGCAAGCCCGATCGCCTGCTCTATGGTCGTCGGCCTCCCCACGCATTCGATCACCGTCTGGATCCAGGAAAATCCCGCTTCCCGGAGGAGCTTTTTGATCTGGATGCCCTGTTCCGTCGGATCCAGGCACAGATCCGCCCCGAGCTTCTCTGCAGTTTCGCGTTTTTCCTTTACAGGCTCAAGAAGCGCGACCTTTGCCGCGCCCGCCAGCTTCGCGAGCTGGACCATGATCAGCCCGATCATTCCTCCTCCAATGACCACCACCTGATGTCCCGGACGGATCCCGCACAGATCCATCCCGTGCAGGCAGCAGGCAACCGGCTCCGTCATCGCCCCCTGTTCAAAGCTGGTGTTTTCCCCAAGCGGATAGACCTGGCTCTCCCTCACGCTGCAATACTCCGCGAATCCCCCGTTTACCGTCGTTCCGTATCCGATCATATGTTTACAGAAATGCGGGATGCCCTGACGGCAGAAGCTGCATTTTCCGCAGTAGCAGTTCGGATCGACGCAGACCCTGTCTCCCGGCCGCACGGACGCGACCGCTTCTCCGGTCTTTACAACTATACCGGAAAATTCATGTCCCAGGATGGTCGGCGGCGTGACCTCAGCCGCTCCCGGATCCCCTTCATAAATATGGACGTCTGTTCCGCAGACCCCGCAGGCCTTTACCCGGATCAGCACATCCTCCGGCCCTACCGCCGGCATCTCATGATCCTCTATCCTGAGATCATGTTTTCCATAAAATACCGCGCTCTTCATCCTTACCTCCGTTACCCATTCAGAAATTTTCGCGTATCGTAAGGCCATCATAGGCGACCGTGATCCGATAAGGCAGAGAAAGCCCCTGAAAATAAGAACACAGCTGCTCATGGGTGGCCATCGGCCCGATATGGGTCAGATATACCTCTGTTTCATCCGTTATCGCCCTCAATTCATACAGGCGGGCCAGATTTCTCAGGCACTGGTTCACATCCATATGATCTGTCAGCCCTGCCCGGAAATCTCTTCCTATCGTCGGGAAGGTACATTCTCCTATGAAAATATCCAGCTTCTTCCCCTTCAGGAAGTCGAAGGCCTCTTCCCGGAAGTATCCGGAGTCCACCGCATAATACAGGCTTTTCCCGTCTTTTTCGATGAGATAATTCGCCGCGTTCTTTTCATAGCTGGTGCTGTGGCTCCCTCTGAGAGGCGTGACCTGATAACCCGCGATTTCACGGGCTTCTCCGAATCTCAGCCTTACGAACCTCACATCCTTTTTTCCGGTATAGGCTTCTCTCCCCTCCGTCACGCGGGATTTCATGAGAAATTCATCGATGATTTCCATGGCTTCTTCCGTAAAATATACGGAAAGCGGAGGAAGCTCTCCGGCCGTCCTCACGGAACGTTCCCACAGCATCTTAAAATCAAAGTGGTCTCCATGGGTATGCGTATACAAAACATGTTCGACCTGATCAAACCGTTCGCCCAGCATCACGGACTGCGTAAAAAAATCCGGCCCGATATCGATCATCAGTTTTTCATCCACCCGGAAGGAGGATCGCGTCCGTATTTCCTTTCCGCCCTTTCGGCGCGCATTTTCGCAGTATTCACACCGGCAGAACGGATTGGGGATCCCCTCTCCCGCACTGGTTCCTAAAAATCTCATTTTCTGCTCCCTTTCCCCTTCCTTTTCCGTCATTGTACGCACATCCGGCCGCCGGACAGGTCGTCCAGAATATGTCCGCAATTCCGATACCGGTTTGCCTTTTCATTTTCCGGAACCTCGTTCCCGGAAAATTCGATCTCCTCCGTATCTGCCGCCGAAAGGATCATCCGTTCTTTTCCTGTAAATCGATTATTGCTGATCCGGATCTTTTTATGATAGTAGTGGATCCCATCCGCTTCCCTTCTGGGCTTGATCTCTATTACCGCCTCTCCCCACGCTTCTCTGGCATAACCGCAGTGATCGAACAGATTATCTTCGATCAGGACATCCTGCGTCCCTCCCGATTCATACCACATTTCCCCGTCGCTTTCAAAAAGGACCGCACAGCCGGGCGTATGGAAAACATTGTTCCGTACTTCCGTCCGTCCCTTGGAAGCGAGCAGGATCCCTCTTGCCCGGTTTGCCCTTACCGTATTATTGCAAAAAAACACTTCCGGCTGCCGGGAAATATTTTCAACCGTATACAGGACCGGAATATGCTCCGCCCTTTCCCGGAGCGTCAGATAAAAATATTCCATATTGATCCGTTCCGCCTTCTCAACGGTATAAAAGGATTCCGGAATGAGCCGTCCGGGATTCATGACAGCAATCCTGTCTCCCGGCTCATACAGGGAAAGTCCTTTGGAGCCCGGATGCATATCATGCACAAGGATCCCTCTTTCATCCGTCTGCTCTATCCGCGAAAATATTCCGTGGATGTTCATGGCATCGTCCAGCATGCCTTCAAAGGAACTGTCGCTGATCTCTATCTTTCCCGTACAGCTGACGAAATGCGTCGCGTCGCAGTTTGTGGAAAACATCGCGCCGCCCGGACTTACCTTCATCCCGCATATGGTTATCGTGTCGCACAGCTGGGCGATGACCCCCATCCCATAGCTGTGGCAGACAGCCAGACGCTCGATCAGGGTATCCCTGCAGTTCTCCAGAAATACCGTGCAGCCATGCCTGATCTGCGGCGCGAGGATCAGGCGCATTCCCGCTTCAGGGGAAAGCTGGGAATTCTGTACCCGGATCTTTTTTCCTTCCATCTGATAAAAGCGCACATTTTTATCAAAGGATTCCTTCGTTTCCGGGATATAATCCGTTCCTTCTCCCCGTCTTACGATCATCGTATAATGGTAGGGATCATCATGCCCATATGCATCCGTAAAGCGGAGCATCCCATCCCGTATATAGTATCCGGCATCATTGGTCACCCTCAGGATCCAGTCCTTTCCGGAATATCCAACCACTTCCGCCTCCATCCGCATCGGTTCTTCCGCCGTAAAGCTCAGGTTCTGCAGCCGGACATTAGAACAGGAAAGAAGCGCTGCGCTGACCATTACCCCATGGCTGATAAAGACGCTTCCTCCGCCGTCCAGGGTAAAATCCCGCATATTCTCCAGAAGAAACGCAATACTGTTATACCCGCATATATCATGGTTGGAAACGCTTACCGCACGCACGGACGCTTTCCCGGGGTACAGATGATATTCTCCCTTCGGGAAAACCAGGCCGTCCTCCTGATGTTCCCTGCAATACAGCAATGCCCTCCGGATATTGTAGCAATGATCCTCCGTCAGGTTAAAGCTTTCATAATTTACCATTTAAACCTCCCGCATGTAAGCCGCATTACGCACTGCCCTTTTTACAAAGCCGCATTCTCCGCTTTATCCCTTGATCCCGCTCATGGTCAGGCCCTGCATGATATTTTTCTGGAAGAAAATGAAGATCAAGGCAGGCGGAAGGATCGCAAACGCCAGGAGTACCAGAAGCTTATCCTGAGACACCGATCCCCTGACCGCAAAGATCTCGATCATGACCGTCGCTTTGGAGGATTCTTTCAGCACCAGATACGGCCAGAAAAAGTCGTTCCAGGTTGCGTTAAAGGCCAGGATCGCGCCTGTCGCGAGTACCGATTTGGACAGAGGAGCCACAATATGGCAGAATTTCGCAACTGTACCGCAGCCGTCTATTTCCGCCGCATCCAGAAGGTCTGTCGGGATCCCGTCAAAAAAGCTCTTGTACACAATCACCATAAAAGCGTTGCAGCCCGTCATCAGGATCATGGGGAAGTAGGTATTAATCATGCTGAACCCGCCGATCGGAAAGCTGACAAAATTTTTATACAGCGGCACAATGGAGATCGTGGTCGGAATCATCAGAGACGCCATCACCAGGGCAAACACAATTTTATGTCCTCTCGGCTTGATTTTGGACAGGACATACCCGGCAAGTCCGTTTGAGAACAATGACCATGTCACCGAAAAAACAGCAACGAACGCCGTATTCAGATAATACCTTTTAAAGTCATAGCGCTTCCATACGTCAACGATTTTTGACAGATCCACCGTCTTGGGAATGATGGTAGGCGGGATCTGATAAAATTCTTTGGTATCCTTTACCGAGGAAACAAACACATACAGCGGAGGGATCAGGCTGACCGCCACGGCGATACAGAGAAGAGCAAACAAAATCCAGTAAAGAGCCTTCCCGTGTAGGCCTTTATAATCCATTTCACTGATGACCCCTGTCCTTTTGGAGCCTGCGTCCGTCTTTCTATGCATTTTCAACATTCTCCACCCCCTCAGGCCTGCGTATCATCTTTTTTCTTAACATTCATATACACGATGCTGAAAATCATGATGGCTCCTCCCAGGATCACGCTGGTTGCCGCCGATTTTCCCGCTTCATTATTGATAAACGCGTAATTGTAGGCAACCATTCCCAATGTTTCGGAAGCGCCGTTAGGACCTCCTCCCGTCATGGTAAAGGGCTGCTGGAAAACCTGAAGCACGCTGATGATCTGCATGATGAACATCATGCGCACCATACCGGACATATGTGGAACCGTGACGTAAAGAAATTTTTGAAGAATCCCCCCGCCGTCTATTTCTACCGCCTCATATAAAGAGGTATTGACGCTCTGCAGGTCCGCCAGGTATAAAATCGCCGTCGATCCGGAAGCCCCCCAGGTCATCGTCATAACAATGATGGGGACGACCGCGTTCGGATCCTGCAGGAACTGAAATGGCCCCACCCCCAGCCTGCCCAGAAGATAATTCAACATTCCCTGCGCATCCGGTTCAAGCAGGATGGTCCACATCACGGACGTGACGATTCCGGGAACCATACAGGGGAAATAAATGCCGAACCGGAAAAATCCTTTGGCATGCACCACTTCATTCAGCAGGACAGCGGCAATGACCGGAACAAGCAGCCCCAGCATGATGGACCATACGCCGTACTTGAGCGTGTTCAGCGCCGCGTTGATAAAGCTTGAATTGGTAATCACGTCCACATAATTCTCCAGCCCGATGAATCTGACCGTATCAAATCCCCTTGTTTCATAAAACGAGATCCTGACTCCGTTGATCAGCGGCTGCCATAAAAAGAAAATAAAACAGAACAGCGATGGCAGCAGCAATAACCATCCCACCAGATCCCTGCGGACCCACTGCGCCGCGCCCTGCCTGATCCTTTCCCTGACCGGCTGTTTCTCTTTCTTTTTGACGGTTGCCATTTTACCCCTCCTATCAGTTTTCATTTCGGATACAGACCGGCCGCTTTCCCGACCCTGAAAAGAATCCCAGGCGGAGCGGTTCCTTCTTCACCCGGGATTCTCTCATCATTTATGACTGCACGCATCTGTCACTTTTCAGTCAAGGAAGTCCTTCTGGAAGTCACTCTCTTTTTCTGTTAAAAGCTGCATGATATCCACGTTCTCATTTGTAAGAACCTCCTGGATACATTCTGTCATCGTCGCATACAGATCCTGGGAATGTACCCTGTATTCCGGATGCATCTTGACCTGATCGTTCATCATGGGAACCTGCACGACAGGATCGATATTCACATACGGCTCATAGATCGCGGCAAGATCCGCCTGCCACGCTTCGTCTTTCCATACATCAAAGCTCGGCACCTTGATGACTCTTCCGTCCGCTTTCTTCGCCTCCAGCTGATCCACCAGGTTTTCCTTTGCCACATCGGAAAGCACAGGGCCGTTTCCGATCATTTCCATCCAGTCAAACAGCGCTTCCACCTGCTCGTCCGTGGTATCCTTGGAGAACATCATCAGATTGCCGCCGGTAAGGGAATAGGTCCCTGCCGGTCCCGCGGGCAGAGGGGAACATCCGATATTGGAAATATCCATGCCGTACTCCAGCACAGCGCTGTCCCACCAGTCTTCCGCGCAGACGCACATGCCAAGCTGGTCCGTCGCCATCATTCTCACGACATCGGCCCTTTCCATCTGCGTATTGGCCGGAAGCACGTCATATTTCCATTTCATATCATAATAAATCTGGAATGCTTCTTCCAGCTCAGGCGTGGCAAAGGTGGCCTTATAGCTCCCATCCTCTTCTTCCACCATAAGCTCCGCGCCATACGCCCAGTCCAGATTCTGCATCACCCATCCGGCCTGGTTTCCCATTCCCTGGAATCCAAAGCCCGCCTGTCCGGTCTTTTCCTTGATGATCTGAGCCGTTTCGATCACCTCGTCCCATGTGGTGGGATACTGGAGCGTCCCGTCTTCATTGACCAGTCCCGCCTGTTTAAACAGATTCACATTGTACCACATTCCCATGGAATAACCGGTCATCGGGATACCGTAATATTTTCCATCCGCAGTCAGCATTTCCATGACGTCGTCATTCAGGCCGTCCGCATATCCTCTTTCCACGAAGATATCCGTCACGTCCCTCACATATCCCGAATCGATACAGGCCTGCGGCTCCGTAAACGCCACCCGGAACAGATTGGCGAGCTGGCCGGTAGCTGCCGTCGTCGCGAAGGAATCCACACTGTAGCTCTTTTCATCCTGAATGATCTCCACATCAGGGCGGATTTCCTTAAATTTTTCAACATATCCCTGATAAACCTCCCAGAGCGCAGGGTCCGCCTCCTTGTTGGGGAAATCGCCGATCGTTACAACGATCTTTTCTCCGTCTGTTTCCGACGTTTCCGCAGAGGCTTCTGTCTGGGCGTCGCTTTCTGAGGCAGTCTCTGTCTGGGCAGCGCTATCCGCCGCTTCCTGGGATGCTTCTGTCTGTACGCTGCTTCCTGAGGTATCCGAAGTGCTGCTGCCGCATCCGGCAAGCATACCTGCGGTTATTACCGTACAAAGCAGCATGCTGAGTATTTTCTTTTTCATTTTCTCTTTCCCCTTTACTCCTTTTTCATCTGTCCCGTCACCCCGTCCTCTTTCCCGGTATTCCTGCACGTTACGGCCGTTTAACGTAAGATAAAAATAAGGAAAGGACCGGATCAAAACAGTCTGACCTTGGCTTCAGTCGACAAACCGGTATCAACTTTGACACTGAAATGCTTACGTAGTATAATATGACACATGTTGATCGATTGCACAATATGCGCCGCTCAAGCTGAAAAAGTGTTCACGATCATGAGCGTTTTTAACATGCATTTTAATTTTTTTACAATGAGTTTACAGGATATTAGACATGAATACAGATAGAGAACGGTCTATATTGGAAATTTTGTTAAAAGAGAAAAAAATCCGGGTTAAGGATCTCGCCAGACAGCTTTATGCGAGCGAACCTTCCATACGCCGGGATCTCGCGTCCCTGGAAAAGCAGCATCTGATCAAGCGGGTCTATGGCGGCGCTGTTCTGGAAGAAAACGGCATTTCCATGATCAAAATCCCGTTCACCATCAGGGAACTGGAACAGTCCAGAGAAAAGGTCATGATCGCCAGAAAGGCCAGCTCCCTGGTAGATGACGGGACGGTTCTGTTTTTGGACGCCTCTTCCAGCGCTTATAATATGATTCCTTTCCTCGCTTCCAAAAAAAATATCACCATCATCACCAATGGGCTGAAAACGCAGATGAAGCTTGCGGAATACAGCAGCATCAAGACGATCAGCACCGGCGGGCAGCTTTTAAACAGCTGCTATGCCTTTGTGGGGGATGAGGCTTATAAGACCATTGACCGGTTTACGGCTGATTTTTTCTTTTTCTCATGCAGAGGGGTTTCCGGGGAGGGGAATCTGACAGACATTTCCGAAGCGGAAGATTATGTGCGCAACAAAATGATGGAACATTCCGCTTCCTCCTATCTGCTTTGCAACAGCAATAAGATCGGTACCACCTATTATCACAAGCTTTGCCATGCCTCTCAGCTCAGCGGCATTATCAGCGATTCGGAGCCTCCCGAAAACTTAAAACAGTATTTTATATAATTTTTTCTTTTCGAAAAAGCAGTGAGAGGCTCCGGCTGTTGTCTGGCTCAAAAACAGATTTTACCCATTCAGCTTATCCAGCGCTTCCCGGACCTGCTGCGGCGTCACGCCGCCGGAGGCGAAGCTGAAAGTGCCCCGCAGAGGCATGTACTTCATCATGGCCTCCTTCATTTCCGCGGTGATGGCTTCCGCCGCGGCGTCCGTGGTGTCTCCGTCCTCTTTTTTCTCCAGGAAATCAATCTTCATGAGCGGCTTCAGAAGCTCCATGGCTTCCGGGTCGTCCATCAGATCCCCGAAGGGCGTATCCATGGTATAATGTCTGGGGAGCTTCGCCGTAGACTCCACATATACCTCCTGCTCGACCACGATGTCGCGGGAGGAGCTTCCGACCTGAAGGAGGTAGCGGCCGCTCTCCGCATACCAGTCATGGATATCCGTATTCCAGTAGGCGAAGGCTCTTTTATCCAGCACGAAGCTGACCATCTTCGTTTCCCCAGGGGCCAGCTCCACCTTTTCAAATCCTCTCAGCTCCCTGACAGGACGGATCACCCTGCTGTCCGGCGCGGACACATAGAGCTGCACGGTTTCCTTTCCCGCGCGGTCTCCCGTATTGGTCACGTCCACACGGAGGGTAACGGTATCCGTATCTTTAATGCGCTGCGCGCTCAGCTTCGGCTCCGAATAGGCAAACGTGGTATAGGAAAGGCCGAATCCGAAGGGGAAACGGACTGCCATTTTCTTCTTATCATAGTAGCGGTATCCCACGAAAACGCCTTCGCGGTACTCCACCCTGTCCCCTTCTCCCTGGTAGTACAGATAGGAAGGATTGTCCTCCAGCTGATACGGGAAGGATTCCGGGAGCTTTCCGCTGGGATTCACCCTGCCGTACAGGATATCCGCGACCGCCGCGCCCACGGCCTGTCCGCCCAGATAGGCTTCCAGAATACCCTTTACCTGATCCGCCCAGGGCATTTCCACAGGCGAACCGTTATGAAGCACCACAATGGTATTGGGCTGCACGGCGGCTACACGGCGGATCAGTTCGTTCTGGCACTCCGGCATGCGCATATGAGCCCTGTCAAAGCCTTCCGATTCAAAGGCGTCAGGAAGCCCGGCAAAGATCACCGCCGCCTCCGCCTGCTCCGCGCTCTCCACCGCTTCCTTTAACAGCGCTTCATCCGTTTCGTCCACATCATCCCGGAACCCTTCCGCGTAGGTAACGGTCCCCAGGCCCTTCACGCAGTCCCAGGCGGCGGTCACCTTATGGCTGTTGATATGGGAGCTTCCGCCGCCCTGATATCTGGGTTTTGCCGCGTATTTTCCAATAAAGGCCACCTTTGCCTGTTCCTTTAAGGGCAGGACGCCGTCCTCATTTTTCAGGAGCACGCAGGTCTCCTCCGCTACCTTTCTCGC
The DNA here is from genome assembly GCA_019120525.1 of Candidatus Eisenbergiella stercorigallinarum. Lineage (GTDB taxonomy): Bacteria > Bacillota > Clostridia > Lachnospirales > Lachnospiraceae > Eisenbergiella > Eisenbergiella stercorigallinarum. The sequence goes on from DWUW01000165.1 coordinate 10,174, forward strand.
CAGCTCATGGTCTTTGTCCCGGTCGAAGACCGCGGTTTTATCCCGGTTTTCTTCAAAACGGTACACGATATTCAGGATGCGTTCCACAGCCTCGTCCAGCACTTCTTCTTTCAGGCGTCCGTCCCGCACCGCTTCCACGATCAGCTGATCATTCACCCCGCCGGAGGAGGGCATCTCCAGATCCAGCCCCGCTTCCAGGTCCGGCACCCGGTCGTTGACCGCGCCCCAGTCGCTCACCACAAAGCCGTCGAATCCCCATTCCCCGCGCAGCACGTCCGTGAGCATTTCCTTATTCTGTGCCGCGTAAACGCCGTTGATCCGGTTGTAGGAGCACATCACCGTCCAGGGCTTCTGCTTTCTCACCGCGCCCTCAAAGGCCGCCAGATAGATCTCTCGGAGCGTGCGCTCGTCGATTTCGGAGGAGGAAGACATCCTGCGGTGCTCCTGGTTGTTCGCCAGGAAATGCTTGATGCTGGTGCCCACGTTTTTGCTCTGTATGCCGCAGATCAGCGCGCCGGCCATCTCGGAGGCCACATAGGGGTCTTCCGAATAATATTCAAAATTCCGGCCGCACAGCGGGGAACGCTTGATGTTTACCGCGGGCCCCAGGATCACGCCCACGCCTTCCGCCTGGCATTCCTCTCCCAGCGCCTCTCCCATTTCCCGGATCAGTTCCCGGTTAAAGCTGGCCGCCGTGCCGCAGCCTGCCGGAAAGCAGACCGCCCGGATGCTGTCGTTTACGCCCAGATTGTCCGCCTCCTGATCCTGCTTTCTCAGCCCGTGAGGTCCGTCGGAAACCATCATTGCCGGGATCCCCAGCCGTTCGACTGCCTCCGTATGCCAGAAATCCGCCCCGGAACACATGGCAGCCTTTTCCTCCAGCGTCATTTTCGCGATCCGTTCCCTTAATCCTTCCCTTGTCATACCTTCCTCTCTTTCCGCCGCCGAAGGCGGCATTTGAATCTGTGAAATTCTCCCGCGTGCCCGGCACGCTTTTCTTGCTTTCTTTATCATAGCATGCGCTTTCTCTTCCGCCAATCTCTATCCTGACTTTATATGGGCCGATATTGACTTTTTATCCGTTTTTTCAGATAATAATCCTATAGTTTAAGGAATATTTTTACCCAGTCACAGCCGAAACCCGGAACGGCCGGGTATGGGAGGTTCCCATGAAGCATGCATCCGATGCGCCCGCTGGGGCGCCTTTTTCCGGACGAAACGATTTTCCCCGGGTCAGATCCGCGGAACAGCTCCCGCGGGAATCCATCCATGAAACCGTGACGGTGGATCCGGGTATTCCTGTCCGCTGCTTTACTTATGAAGACGCGGGCATTCTCGTCCCCGCCCACTGGCATCACAGCCTGGAGATCCTGCTCATTGAGTCCGGGGGCATGACGGTATCACTGAACGACGCCAGGCTTTCCCTGCACGCGCAGGACTTCGTCCTCATCAACTCCGGCGACCTGCATTCCACCAACTGTCCGGAGCATTCCCGCGTCCGCGTCCTGCAGATTCCCTACCCGTTTCTGAAGCAGAATATCCCGGAATATGACAGACTCCGTTTCCGCTCCGGCCCCTGTGGGGCTCCCGGAACAGACGCCGCCTTCCGTCACCTTCTGCGTTCTCTCCAGGGATGCAGGGAAACGGACGGGTTTTCTGCGCCGTCGATATCCTCCTCCGCCCGGTCTCTGCATTTCAAAAGCCTGCTGTATGAGCTTCTCAGCCTGTGCGTTTCCAGCTATCTGCTGCCGGAAGCGGAACGGGAACAGAGCCTGAGCGATACGGAACGCGCCCGTCTGATCACGGTCACGGACTATGTAAACGCGCACTACAGCGAACCGGTCTCCCTGCGCGGCGCGGCGGCCGCCGTCGCCCTGAATCCGGAGTATTTCTGCCGATTTTTCAAAAAAAATATGGGAATTACCTTTCTGGAATATGTCAGTCAGGTCCGGTTCTCCCACGTCTGCCAGGATATCCTTCACACGGACCAGAGCGTCACGGACATTCTTTCCCGACACGGCTTTACCAATTACAAGCTGTTCCGCCGCATGTTCCGGGAGACCTATGGCTGTACGCCGTCCGCCAAGCGCCGGGAGGCCGCTTCAGCCGCTTCCGGCCATGAGCGCGGCTGAAAGGCCCATGCAGCAGGCGCGGTAATCGAAAAAAGCGGCGCGCAGGTCAGATATCTGCGCGCCGCCCTTTTTGTGCAATCGGATAGGGGAAATACTTCCCCTATCCGATTGACAGCCCGGATAAACAGGCTGTATTTTTTATGAATCCTGTCCGTTGCCCACTCTTCCGAAAAAGGTCAGCAGGTACAGACCGCAGATTCCTACCAAAACGTAGATAATTCTGGAAATCAGGCTCATCTGGCCAAAGATCATGGCGACCAGATCGAAGCGGAACAGCCCGATCAGTCCCCAGTTGACCGCACCGATAACGGCGATCGTAAGCGCTGTATAGTCAAGTGCTTTACTTCCCATGACAGCCACCTCCTTTTCTCTACGTGACTATCATGTCCTGATTTCCGATGAAATATACGTGTTTTTGAAGAACTTCTGAAATGACCTTTCCACGGCCCTTCCGTGATCCCTGCCGGTCACTCTTCCAGCCGGAATACCGACTGGGGGAAATCATCCAGCGTCTCCCGTTCCGTCAGGGGACGGAGCACAGGATGCCGGGAAAAAGCAAAAATGCTCCTGTCCTCACAGAGCGGCTTCCAGTCCACACCCGCGGGCTTTCCCGGATCCCCGGTCTCAAAGAAACGCGCAAAGGCCTCGTACAGGATTTCCGCCATGTTTTCCCGTTCCCCGCGTTCCAGTCCGGGGAACTGGCTGTCGTCCGCGGCGGCACGGCCGAAGGCCATGGCCTGATCCAGCACATGGGACGCAGTCCCGTATTCAAAGCTGTAATACCATACCGGACTTCCGTTTTCCGTCAGCCGCTCCGCCAGGCGGCGGGTATAGGTGCGGTACATATCGTCAGACAGAATGCGCACCCATTCATCGATTTTCTGATTTTCCGCAGGGAACGTCCCCTGATCGGAACAGGCCTTTTCAAAAGCGGCGAAATCCGCCTCCGCGATCCGGGCATTGTCCCCGAACAGGCAACGGGCGATCTCCGGCGCCTTTTTCAAAAAATCTTCCTGCAGGCCGGAAAAGTACATTTCGTGCAGGCAGCTTCCCACCATGGCTTTTCCGGACCAGTAGTCGCCTCTTTCGATCCGTTCCTGCCAGTCATACGGGATCACGGTCCCGTCCGCCACCGGCCCGAACATGCAGGTATTTCCCGGATTATCCGTCAGCCGCTCCTGAAGGGAAAGCAGAAGGTCGGCGTCCATGGCCAGAACATCCGATGGCTTCTGCAGATACCCCTGTTTTTTCCCTTCGTACAGGAACCTCCTTGCGATACATACGGCGGTTCTCTCACTGCGGATGCTCTGCCAGCCGCCGCTTGCCATCAGCGTCTGCGCGCAGTACGTCTTCATCTCCGGACGCAGGAACAGAGCTCCCAGGGATTTGGCGCCCGCCGATTCCCCGAACACCGTCACCCTGTCCGGGTCTCCGCCGAAGGCTTCGATATTTTCATGGATCCATTTCAGGGCGGCGAGCTGATCCAGCGTCCCGTTGTTTCCCGTATGCCGGTACTCCTCTCCCAGCGCCTCCCTGAGATAAAGATAGCCCAGGACTCCGAGGCGGTATTCCACGGAGACGAAAAGAAAGGCATGGTTCCGGATCATGTCTTTCCCGTCCCGGTCCCTGCCGCTTCCGGTCTGAAACGCGCCGCCATGCAGCCAGACGGCGACGGGGAGCTTTTTCCCGGCGGCAAAGGCATCCGCAGGGACATAAAGGTTCAGGTTCAGGCAGTCCTCCCCGTATTTTTCCCGCTCTCCCGGCTGTCTGCAGGCGGGCTGCAAGGCGGACAGGCCGAACCGCTCCGCCCGGTACACGCCTTCCCACTTATACTCCCGGGGCGGCTGGAAACGGGCGGCCCTGGCATAGGGGATCCCACGGAAGCAGTACAGCCTCCCCTCCAGATGCCCTTCCAGAACGCCGCAGCGGGTCTGGATCCGGCAGCATTCCGGTATTCTTTTTTCCCTTTCCTCTTTTCCTTCCTTCATTATGCTTCCCTCCAATGCAGCCGGTGAAGCTCCCCGGCAAGGAGCAGGCCGTCAAAACGGTTCTGCCTCAGCGCCTCATAGAGCACGATGGCCGCGGAATTACTCAGGTTCAGGGAACGGATCTCATCCAGCATGGGGATGCGGATACAGGCTTCCTCATTTTCCACCAGGAGCTCCTCCGGGATCCCGGCGCTCTCCTTTCCGAACATGAGATAATCGTCCGGCCCGAAGCTCACCTCCGTATAGACCCGCTTCGCCTTGGTCGTGGCCATCCAGAGCTTCCTGTCCGGATGCTTCCGGAATTCCCGCTCCAGAAAATCCTCATAATTCACATAGCGGCGCACATCCACCTTATGCCAGTAGTCCATGCCGGCGCGCCGGATCTGCTTTTCATTCAGCTGGAAGCCCAGCGGTTCGATCAGATGCAGGACAGAGCCTGTCGCCACGCAGGTCCGGCCGATATTCCCCGTATTCGCCGGAATCTCCGGCTGATGCAGTACGATATTCATTTATGCCCTCTCCTTCAGCCGCTTCACGAAACGGGCCAGGCGGCCGATGGCCTCCTTCAGATCCTCCAGGGAATAGGCATAGGAAATCCGGATATAGCCCTCCCCGCAGTCGCCGAACGCGGTTCCCGGCACCACGGCCACCTTTTCCTCCTGCAGGAAGCGCAGGGCGAACTCCTCGCTGGTCAGGCCGAACTCCTGAATACAGGGAAACACGTAAAAGGCCCCGTAGGGTTCAAAGCAGGGAAGCCCCATCTCTTTGAAGGCATACATGAGATAACGGCGTCTCTGGTCATAGGCCTCCCGCATTTCCTGCACGTCCCGGTCCCCGTTCCGCATGGCCTCCACCGCCGCGTACTGGCTGGTGGTGGGAGCGCACATGATGGCAAACTGATGGATCTTCAGCATCTGATCCAGGATCAGGCGCGGCCCGCAGGCATAGCCGAGCCGCCAGCCGGTCATGGCGTAGGCCTTGGAAAAGCCGTTGATCAGGATGGTCCTCTCCTTCATGCCGGGAATCTGCGCAATGGAAGTATGCTCCCTCCCATAGGTCAGTTCCCCGTAGATCTCATCAGAGATCACATACAGATCCTTTTCCAGGATCACCTCCGCGATCTCCTCCAGATCCTTTCTTTCCATCACGGCCCCCGTAGGGTTATTGGGGAAGGGAAGCACCAGGAGCTTGGTTTTCTCCGTTATGGCATCCCGCAGCTCCTGCGCGGTCAGGCGGAACTGGTTTTCCTCCTTCAGGTTAATAAAAACCGGGACCGCGTCCGCCAGCACGGCGCAGGGCTCATAGGAAACATAGCTGGGCTGGGGGATCAGCACCTCGTCGCCCGGATCCACCATGGCCCTAAGGGCGATGTCGATGGCTTCCGACCCTCCCACCGTGACCAGGACCTCATGGGCAGGATCATATTCCAGGCCGAAGCGCCGCTTCAGGTAACGGCAGATTTCCGTCTTCAGCTCTTTTAATCCGGCATTGGATGTATAAAAGGTACGTCCCTTTTCCAGGGAATAGATTCCCTCGTCCCGGATATGCCAGGGGGTATCAAAATCAGGCTCTCCCACGCCAAGGGAAATGGCGTCGTCCATTTCGTTCACGATATCGAAAAATTTCCGGATCCCGGAGGGCTTTATGGTTACGATTTTTTCGGACAGCGGATTTCTCATGGCATGATCTTCTCCCTTGTATCTTCATACTTTTTGGCCAGGATCGTCCCGTGGTCCTTGTATTTTTTCAGAATAAAATGCGTGGCCGTGCTCAGCACCCCGTCCAGGGTGGACAGCTTCTGCGACACGAAGGAAGAAATCTCCTTCAGGTTTCTCCCCTCCAGCGTCACCAGTAGGTCAAAACCGCCGGAGATCAGATATACCGCGTTCACCTCCGGGTACTTGTAGATCCGTTCCGCGATGTTGTCGAAGCCCTGTCCTCTCTGGGGCGTCACCCGCACCTCGATCAGGGCGGAAATCTTGTCCAGGCTCGTCTTGTCCCAGTCGATCAGCGTATGGTAGCCGCAGATGATCCCCTCCGCTTCCATCGCCGCAAGCTCATTTACCACATCGATCTCTTCCACTCCTAGGATCACACCCAGCTCCTTCAGATCGATCCGGCTGTTTTTTTCAATGATCCCGAGCAGCTGCTCTCTGAATTCTCTCATAATGACTCCATTTCCATGCGGCCGTGCAGCCGCATTTCCTTCTTTCGGGAACCGCCGGAGACGGTTTCCCCCCTGTTAAAATATTTTATAGATCTCGTCCGTCCTCGCCGGCCCGAGGAAGCGCTTTTCCTCTCCGTTCCTGACCACCCTGTCGTTTCCGGGCACGGCCCTGCCGATCACCGCGGCGGGGATGCCGGCCTTCTGCAGGCGCTCCGCCAGGGCATAACCGTCGTCCGCTCCGATGAGCAGGCTTCCGCCGGAAAGGAGCTCGTAGGGGTTCAGGTCAAGGAAGTTGCAGATTTCCACGGTCTCCTGCCGGATGGGGATTTTTTTCAGGTCGATTTCCAGTCCCACGCCGGAGGCCTCCGCCATTTCCCAGAGCGCGCCGAAAACACCGCCCTCTGACAGATCGGTCATGGCACAGACGGCGCAGTCTCCGGCCGCTTCCGATTCGGGAAGCACCGAAAGGAAGCCGGAAAAATTTTCCGCTTCCTCCACCAGGTACGCCGGGAAACGGGAAAGCAGTTCCTGTCTCTTCTCCCTTGCCGCAATGGCCGTACCCTCCAGGCCGGCCCACTTAGTCAGGACCAGCTGCGTACCGGCATGAAGTCCGGACGCGGACAGCGCCCTTCCCGGCGGAACGCTGCCGGCGGCGGTAACGGAAAGCACCCTTCTGTTCACCGCTGAGGTAACCTCCGTATGGCCGCCCGCGATCTGGATATTCAGTCCGGCGCAGATCTGCTCCGCCTGTTCCATCAGTCCACGCAGCTCCGTCTCTTCGGCAGACGGCGGAAGGAGCACGGTAAGCCAGACTGCCGCAGGCTTTCCGCCGCACGCCGCGATATTGTTCACCGCGGCATGGATCCCGTACAGGGCCGCGTCCTGTTCTGTCTTCACCGCCGCTGCGGCAGAAACCAGAAGCTCCTGCCCGGGCGGAAAAGTGAGAATGGCGCAGTCCTCCCCGGATCCTGCGCCAAACAGCACTTCTTCTCTTTTTGTTTTCAGCTGTCTGAATACAGAGCGTCTCAGTACGCTCTCCTGTATCTTTCCAATATTCATTTCCTTCTCACTGTCCCTGTCCGGCCTGTTGCTGCTGCTGCGCGAGCTGCTCGTTATACTGCTGGATCAGGATAGCCTGCTCCTCCGGCGTCTTTCCTTCCAGGATCGCCGCCAACGCCGGATCGATCCCCGAAGACGTCTGGGGCTGCTGCGTGGTAGTCTGGCCGTTCTGCAGGGCCTTGGCCACGCTTCTCACATGGTCGATGCTCCCTGTCGCGATAGCCGCCTGCAGCTCGTTATAAGCATTGGGGTCATCTGTAGCCGTACCTACCGTAGCCGTGCGCGGCGTCATCTGATAGCTGCTGCTGTTGATCTGTTCCCGGCTGACCTCTTCTCCGTCCACCGTCACAACCTTCCATAATCTGGCCTTGTAGCCCGTATGCGACGACTGGACGCTGACGGAACCGATGGGCTGGGAAGAATCCTGCCTAATGACCTCAGCGCCGGGAGAAATGGTCTCAAGGACCTCGCTCTCATAGCTGACCTTCCGGTTGGAATCCCTCGTCTCCACCCCGTAAATGGTGAAGGTGATCTTCTTATCCTGCGTATATCCCTCAATGTAGATCGGATACTCCGTGTTATTGGTGAAAACAAAATCCTTTCCGGAAGATTCCGCGATCGCCGCGTCCATGGACGGCTTCACATAGGTCACGATCATGGAATGGTTATGTCTCTCATCCACCTGGAGCTCTGCCAGAAGGACCGCATTGTACAGAGTGGTGGATACCTGACAGATACCGCCTCCGATACTGTCCACCACCTGGCCGCTCAGATAGGAGGCAGCCATATAATAGCCGTTCTCCTCCGTAAAGGGCTTCACCGCCTCATAGGTGGAAAAACTCTCTCCCGGATAGACCGTGTGGCCGTTGATCAGCTTGCAGCCGTTCGATACGTTCGCGCTCCTGTCCGAACCGGAAGAGGAATAGCTCGTGGTATAGGTCCCGAGCACATCCTTTACCAGGGCCAGATCTTCCGCGTTCCCCTGCGGCTCCTCTTCTGTCACCACCAGGTCCACAGAGGCGTCCCCGCCTCCCCACTGGGTCGTCAGGTAATCATAAACCGCCGTTTCGGAAGCGGCGTTATCGATCACAATCCCCGTCTGGCCCTCTTCAATGACAAACTTCCCGTTTTCTCTCGTCAGATGGGCATCTATGGCTTCCACATTGTACTGGGCACAGTTATTTTCGATCAGGGAAGCGATCGCCGCCCGGTCAAAGGCAAACGCAATATCATAGACCTTATTTTCATGGGCCAGATCCTTTACAGCCTTGTAACGGGCCACCACATTCCCCGATTTTCCCAGGTTTACCGCTTCGCTTACCAGGTCCTGGTTACTCCAGCTCATGCCAAGCTCCGCCGCGGTCGCCGTCACTGTATTGCCGTCCACCACATTCAGTGTGATCACGCTGCTCCCCAGGGAATCCACATAAGCCTGGACCGCTTCCAGAGCCTGCGCCTGTGTCATCCCCGCCAGGGATACCTCTCCCGCGTACACGCCTTCCTTAATCGTATCATCCGGCCTCGCCTGCGCCTGGACGGAAATATCAGAAGCGGCGCTTCCCATTCCAAGCATCAGAAGAAAGGCCAGCGCACCTAACCATTTTTTCATAGCAATCTCCATTCCGGCCGTTACAGCACATAGATCAGGGTCGGTATCACCATTGCAAGCACCAGTATGATGATGATCACGGAAGAAATGATCCTCTTTGATTTTTTACTGTAAATATTGAACATTCTCTCTCCATTCTGGGGCGCCTTCCCGCCGCGCTCCCCGCACAACACATTTTCCGCTTACTCAGAAACTCATTATATAGGAAAGCCTCTGTTTTTGCAAGAGCGCCGCCGAGCGACAAACGCCGAAAAACAGAGGCTATTTCCGCCTTTTTTCATAATTTTCCACAGTTCCATACGTTCCCGCGAACCTGGATATGAGCCGGTCCGCCAGACGGCTCGCTTCGTTTCTGGTAAGCTTTTCCGGATCCGCGGGAAGCTCGGTCCGGTACAGCGCCGCAAGCCGGCGGAGCCGCTCCTTCTGCGCGCGGCTGGCAGGCGTCTCCCGCTTTACCTGAAAGATCAGCGGAACCGGCGCAAAAACCTTCTCCTCGTAAAAGCTCTCACAGAGGATCTCATACAGGGCCGCCGTGGCCAGAGCGTCTCCCAGCGCCCGGTGGGCCTGGTGAGGAATGCCGTAATGGAGACAGAGCGCGCCAAGGCCGCGCCCCGGAAGCTGGGGCAGATATTTTCTCGCGAGCTTCAGGGTATCGATCCCCCTTGCCTCCAGCGAAAGCCCGGCGTTCACGGCCGCCTTTTTCAAAAAGGAATAATCAAACAGGAGGCTGTGTCCCACCAGCACGTCACCGTCCAGAAAAGCCAGGCATTCCGGAAGCACCTGGCCGATATCCGGCGCTTTGTCCACCTCCTCCTGCGTGATGCCCGTGATCTCCTTCGTCTGCTCCTCCAGCTTTCTTCCCGGATTCACGAACGTCCGCCAGGTCTTTACCGGGCGGCCCGAACGCACCCGCACCGCGCCGATCTCTATGATCCTGTCCGTTTTGGGATGCAGGCCCGTGGTCTCCAGATCCACGCAGACGTAATCCCTGACCGGTCCTTCCATTCCGCTTCTCTCCTCACTTCTTTTTCTTTTCCGGCGTCTGGGCCGCGTTTTCCTGATAACAGGGACAGACCTCTGTCAGGAAGCATTCCCCGCACTTCGGATTCGGCGCTTTGCACAGCTGCCTGCCCAGGGTGATGATCTGCATATTGTAGAGGATCCAGTGATCCTTCGGCAGCACCCGCATCAGATCCTGCTCCACCTTCGCCGGATCCGTTTCCTCCGTAAAGCCCAGCCGGGCGGAGATCCGCTTCACATGGGTGTCCACCACGATGCTTGGCTCATGATAGATATTCCCCCGGATCACATTGGCGGTCTTTCGCCCCACGCCCGCAAGGGAGGTCAGCTCCTCCAGCGTTTCCGGCACCTGTCCGCCGAACCGGCTCATCAGATCCTGACAGCAGGAAATGATGTTTTTGGCCTTGTTATGGTAAAAACCCGTGGCATGGATATCCTGCTCCAGCTCCTTTTGGTCCGCCTTCGCGAAGTCCTCCACGCTCCTGTACTTCTGAAAAAGATCCCTGGTGACGATGTTCACCCGGGCATCCGTGCACTGGGCGCTTAAAATGGTGGCGATCAGAAGCTGCCAGGCGTTCTCATACTCCAGGTAGCAGATATCGTCCGTTCCGTAATGCTCATCCAGGAGCTGAAGCACCTTTTTCACCCGTTCTCTCTGCTGCATATGGTTCCGGTTCCTTTCTCCTTTGTTTTCTCAGGATCGTCTGCGGGCTTTTGCCCCGTCAGCGCATGCGTTTTTCGTCCGTCAGCGCGCGGGCGGCAGCACCGCGGTGCGCGCCTGCCGGTGCAGGGGATCCCTTTCCCGGTAATCGAACAGGACATAAAAAACCTCTCCCGCCTCGCATTCCCGCAAAATGCCGCCTTCCGCGTCCTCCGCCTCCCACACCGGAAAGCGGAAGCATTCCACATGGGTCATGCGCGCCATCTGCCTGCCGTCGCAGCCCTCCCGCACATAGGCCGCAAGGAACCGGGGATCCCTCTCCTCTTCCCGGTAAAACCGGGCGATCCTCTCCTTTGCCGTCTCCCCCTGCCGGAAAGGAGGCGCAAAGGAGGGCCGGCTTTTCGCGTTTTCCCTCAGATACAGGTCAAAGGTCAGAAGCTCCCGGTACAGCGTCTCCCGCTTTGGATCCTTTCGCACCGCGAAATCCAGAAGCGCCTGATAGCGGTACGTCCTGGACGGGCTCTGCCGGAACAGTCCCTTTTCCTCGTAAAACTCCGCAAGCCTCTGAAACATGGCAAAAGGGGAGGTAAAACACTTCTCCAGCACCGGCAGGGTATGGGTGAACTGGGCGCTGTTGTAATACAGCTCCACCATTTCCTCCACCCGCTTCAGCGTCAGAACATCCCCATAGGAAAGCCAGCGGGTGAACAGCACCTCATAGGGTGGGAAATCCGTGTACCCGATCCCGTATCCTGCCGCCATTTCCTTCATATGGGAGCCCTTCAGCACCTTCAAAAAACCCAGCTGCAGCTGATCCGGCCTGCAGGCGTACACATCGTCAAAGGACCTCCGGAAGCTTTCCATGTCCTCCTCCGGCAGGCCGGCGATCAGATCCAGGTGGATATGGATGTTCCTTCCCTGCCGCAGCCGCCTCACGTTTTCCTTAAGCCGCGTCCAGTCCGCGGGCCGCCGGATCGCCCGCAGGGTGTCCGGATTGGTGGTCTGCACGCCGATCTCCAGCTGCAGAAGGCCGGGACGGAGGCTCCCAAGCAGCTCAAGCTCCTCCTCCGTCAGAATATCCGCCGCGATCTCAAAATGGAAATTGGTGACGCCGTTGTCATGCTCCCGGAGATAGCGCCAGATCTCCATGGCATGGGAATGGCTGCAGTTAAAGGTGCGGTCCACGAACTTGACCTGCGGCACCTTTTTATCCAGAAAAAACTGAAGCTCCTTCTTCACCAGAGCTACGTCCCGGAAGCGCACCGTTTTATCAATGGAAGACAGACAGTAGCTGCAGCGGTAAGGGCAGCCCCGGCTGGATTCGTAGTAGATGATGCGATTTTGGAAAGCATCCGGCTCCCTGTCTTCTTCATAAAAAAACGGGATCTGATCCAGCAAAAGCAGCGGCCGCTCCGGCGTCCTTCTGACCCCGCCGCCGGGACGGGTGCGGAAGGCGATTCCCCGGATTTCTTTCGGATCCGGCCAAAGGCCATCCGTCAGCAGGCTGCCCGTTTCTTCCGACAGGGAGGGCCGGACACCCGCATACAGCTCTATCAGCTCCCGGAAGGTTTCCTCCCCTTCTCCGATCATGACGCCCGCCGCTGACGGCAGGGCGGAAAGGGTCTCCTCCGGATCGTAAGATACCTCCGGCCCGCCCAGCCAGACCGGAACGTGTGGAAGGAGCTTCCCCAGCTCCCGCGCCAGGGCAAATACCGGCTCCCGGTTCCAGATATAGCAGGAAAAGCCGACCGCGTCGGGCTTTTTCCCGTACAGGCCGGCAAGGATCTCCCAGAAGGGCTGGTTGATGGTGTATTCCGCGATTTCGATCTCAGCCTGACCGGCCTGCGCTGCGCCGCCTGAGGAGGCCGGCGCCACAGACAGCGCAGGGCAGAAGCGCTCCGCGTAGGCGCGCAGGCTGTAGACGGCGGGGTTGGAATGTATGTATTTGGCATTGATGGCTACGAGGAGGAAGCGCATGGGACATGGCTCCTTTCTGAAATGTTCCCGGGAATCCCAGACGTCGGGACCGGGAATTTGTCTCTTAGCTTCTTATGATCCTCTTCATCCGTTCGATCCATTCCGAAAAATGAGGGCATTTTTCCCTGATTCGATCTATCGTAATGAACTCCAGCCACTCGGCAGGCAGGTCTCCTTTCTGATACGCAACAGCCTGCATGATTCTTTTCGAAGGCGCCGTATCAGCGCCATGATTGATTTCCTCCGGAGGAATATTCTTTGTCTCCTCATACAACCGGTCAATCCTGCGGATCTCTTCATCCTCCAGATAATCATATTTTAAAACCCGAATATCCGTGTACAATAACGCTTCAAACTCATGAAGCTGGATATAGGGAAGGAATCTGTCCTCTGAAATGCCGGGAACCTCAGACAAAATATCTTTTTTCATCGCATCTTCCAGTATCTTTGCTCCCCGGCAATGGTCCTGACACTGTCTGGCATTATGATATTGCGGAAAATCTCCCGGAAGCCGGAAAAAGTCAAACATTGTCGAAACATAGGCTTCTTTATCACTCAGAAGCCAGTTTACAATATCTCTTTTCGCCTTTCCATATGAAGTCAGACCTCCCCTGTGCTCATAATTTGACTGTCTGTTGGTACTTGTCAGCACACATCTGGCATCCAGAACCGGATTCCCTGCAAAATACTGATTCAGAGTGTTTTTTACAAATCTCAGTTCACTCTGTCCCTCTGTTATCACATTGATCCGTATCATACCGGCAGCCCTCCGAGCACATTTTTCTCCCAGAGTTCCCCAAGCGAATAGTCGTTCAGCCACTCCTTCAGTTCATCCGATGTATGACGGTGCAGCACACTTGCCTGGCGCTCCGGATCATACTCGGCCGTTATAATATCATCACAGGTAAAATAGTTCAGAAGAAGCGGAGACTGTGTGGATACAATGATCTGCGATGTCTGATTTGCCATCCGGATCTCTCTGGCAAGAACGGAAATGGCATATGGATGCAGTCCAATTTCCGGCTCGTCCAATATAATGGTCATCGGAGCCGAAGCAGAAGGCTGCAGCAATAACGTTGTCAGAGCAATAAATCTT
>DWUW01000166.1 GCA_019120525.1 Candidatus Eisenbergiella stercorigallinarum
CCACCAGCACTCCGAGGATCGCGAGAAATTTCGCGCAGTCGATCCATACAACATTTCTCTTTGCCATCTGTAATCCCCCTCAGCGTTTCCTCTTCTATTCCAGGACGATCCTGGCGCACCCCTCCGGGATATACCATTCCAGCTCCATCCGGCTGCCGGAAAGAGGATCCCTGGTATACAGCGCCTGACGGCGGATCAGCTCCCCCGCCGCGTCATAAAAATCCGCATAAAAGGTATTCATGCCCGGCGTTTTGCTGTCTCCGGAAAGCAGGGTCCCGGTCACCCGCAGGCAATCCAGCCCGCTCTCCCGTTCGATCTCCATTCCCGCGATGGCCACGCTTGCCCCGTTCCTTCCGGCCAGCGTGCTGTTATAATACACCATCCGGTCGTCATAGACCGTCACCAGGCTGGTCCCGGCCATCTGGGTATAAACCTCTCCATCCTCCGCGAGGCCGCTGCGGATGGTGATATAGTCCACCACAGCCGCGTTGCTGATCCGGTAGACCGCCGCAACAGTGGTCCCGGGCGCGACAGCCGCTACTGTCATTTTCGCTGTCCCGTCCCCGCCGTCGGCCAGCGCCGCCACGGCGATGGCAGGATCCGACGTCAGCACGGCAAGGTCGGCGAAGCCTCCGGCCAGCTCATAGTCCACCTCCACGCTCCCCGTTTCGCCAAGGCCAAGGGAAAGCACCTCCTCTTCCACCTGGATGCTTCCCTCCCCGGAAACCGGGGCCGCCAGCGCCTGCGCGGGAAAAAAAGCCGCTGCCGCGAGCGCCCCGGCAAGCCAAAAAGCCGCCCTCTGTTTTCTGATCTGCATGATTCCGTCTTTGATCCTGAACATATTCTCTCCTTTTTCCATGCTCTCAAATTGTCTCCTGGAATCCCGTACGATCTTTGGGTTTCCAAAATTCCCGCGCTACTCGCTCTTAAGCGCGTCGATGGGGCTCAGCCTGCTCGCCTTCCTGGCGGGCGCCCAGCCGAAGATAATGCCCACCGCCGTGGAAAAGCCCACGCCCAGGGCCACCGCCGAAACAGAAAAGACAAAATCTGTCTCCATCAGCGCGGCCGCGGCCACCGAGATCAGCAGCCCGAGGATCACGCCGATGATGCCGCCGATCAGGGAAAGCACCACCGATTCCAGCAGAAACTGCATCTGGATCCTTCCCGGCGTGGCTCCCATGGCCTTTCTCAGGCCGATCTCCTGTTTGCGCTCCGACACGGATACCAGCATCATGTTCATGATGCCGATGCCTCCCACCAGAAGGGCGATGGAAGCGATGCCCGCAAGCATGTAGGTGAGCATGCTCATCATCTCGTTCATGGTATCCAGCAGGCTGTCCATGGCGAACACGTAATAGCTGTCCTCATTCTGGTTAAAGGCCTGGTACAGGACGCCCTCCACCTCGTCGGAAAGCCGGTCGGTATAGTCCGTATTCTCAATGTAGATTTCCAGGCTGCTGATGTTTTTCTGGCCGGTGATCTTTCTCGCCGTGGTATAGGGGATGGTGACGGTCCCGTCCGAGCTGGTTCCGAAGCCGGACATGGAGGCCATCAGGTCGGAATTTTCTCCTTCCAGGCCGATCACCGTATAGGTCGCCCCGTTCAGCGTCAGGGTCTTCCCCACCGGGTTCTCTCCGGCGAAAAGGTTTTCCGCGATATCCTGATCGATCACGCACACGTAAGCCTGATCCTCCACGTCCGTCCGGTTGATGGGCCTTCCCACCGTGACCAGGTCATTGTACTCGTAGTAAACCTCGCTCTTTCCCTGGATGGACACGGCATCCAGCAGGTCCTGGTTCCTGGCCGCCATCCCCGTGGCGCTGATGGTGGGGGATAGTCCCGCCACATTGTCAAGCTCCCCCAGGCTTTCCAGGTCGTTTTCCGTCAGTCCGGATTTCAGGGGCGTTCCCGTAATGGAAACGCTGAGCGTCCCGGCGCCCAGGGAGGAGAATTCATCCATCACGGTGCTGATCGCGCCGTTTACGATGGTGATCAGGGAAATGACCGCCGTTACCCCGATGATGATCCCCAGCGTGGTGAGCAGGGTACGCATCTTATTGCTTCTGATATTTTCCCAGGAAAGCTGAACGCTCTGCCTGATGATTCCGATATTAGGCATCCGCCGTATCTCCTTCCCCGATATTTCCGTCCAGGATCCGGACGATCCGCTTCGCGTGGGAAGCGATGCCCGCGTCGTGGGTGATCATGATGATCGTCCGTCCCTCTTCGTTGATCTCATGGAACAGCTCCATCACCTGGCGGCCGGTCTTCTGGTCCAGAGCGCCGGTGGGCTCGTCCGCAAGGAGGATGGCCGGATTGTTGCACATGGCGCGGGCAATGGCCACCCGCTGCTGCTGGCCGCCGGAAAGCTGGTTGGGATAATAATCCTTCTTTTCCAGAAGCCCCACGCGCCGGAGCATTTCCTCCGCCCGCGCGTTCTGCTCCCGCTCCGGGACGTCCGCGTAGATCAGAGGAAGCTTCACATTCTGCAGGGCGGTCTGGCGCTGCATCAGGAAAAAAGACTGGAAGATGAAGCCGATCTCCCGGTTCCTGATCTTTGCCAGGGTCCTTTCATCCTGGCTTCCGATCTTCCGCCCGTCCAGCACGTATTCTCCCGCCGTCGGCACGTCCAGGCAGCCGATGATGTTCATCAGGGTGGATTTCCCGGAGCCGGAAGGCCCGAGCACCGCGAGGAACTCCCCTTCCTTCACATCCAGGTCGATGCCCTTAAGCACCGTGGATACCTCGCTTCCCACCTGATACTGCTTGACGATCCCCCGCATGGTGAGAATGGTTTTCTCCTGCATACGCCACCTCCTACTGCTGCTCCATGGACATGGACATCATCAGGTCGGCATAGGAAGGGGTATATACATAAAGCACCGTCTGTCCCGTCTCCAGGCCGTCGGTGATCTGCACCCAGGTTCCGTCGGTGGCTCCCAGGGAAACCGGTTGTTCCACTGCCTCGCCCGCCTCGTTCCTTATGTACACATAGGCGCTGTTGTCCTCATGGTAGGCCACCGCCTCGGACGGGATGGCGGGAACGCCAAGCACCTGCTCCCGGATGAGGCGGATCTCCGCGGAAAGGCCGTCGCGCACTTCCTCATCCGCCTCAAATTCCACGGTGGCGTCCAGATAGGAGACCTCATTTTCCACGGTGGCAGTCCGGGAGATCCGGGAAATGACGCCTTCATAGTCCTTTCCCAGCGCGTCCACATGGATCTGCACCGCGTCTCCCTCCTTCACCTGTGCCACATCATATTCGCTGATCCGCACCTCGGCCTGCATGGTATCGAAGCTGGTCACTTCCGCGGCCGCGGACGCGCTTGCCGTATATTCGCCCTCTTTTAAGGAAAGCTCCGTGATATAGCCGCTGATCGGCGCGGTGATGGTATAATCCTCCAGGGATTCCCTCAGATGGTCGATCTGCAGCTGCGTGGCCTCCTGGGAAGCCAGCGCCCGGGTCTTTTCCAGAGCGTCCTCACTGGTCTGCACATTCTGGTCCATGGAAAGCTCTGCCGCCTCATAATCCCGCTCCGCGTCTGCCAGGGCTTCCTGGGCCGCCGCCATATCCTCATAATAGTCCTGTACTTCCTTCCGCGCCGTCTCCTCGGCAAGCCGCAGGCTCTCCTGCGCGTTGCTTAAGGTGACCGCATAGGTGGCAAGGGCCTCGTCCGTGATCAGGTGGTTTTCCTTCTGGTTCACGGCCGAGTCATAGGATGCCTGGGCGGACGTCACGCTCTGTCTGGCGGAAACCACCGACTGGTTAGTCCCGTTTTCCAGCTCTTCCTTTGCCCGGTTGTAGGTCTCCACCGCCGTCTGATAATTCTCCTGCGCGTTCAGGAGGGTTTCCTGCGCCGTGTTCAGCGTGGAGTTCAGGCCTTCCTCCAGCTGGCTGTTCAGGTTGTCCAGGCTGGTCTGGCTGTCCTTGATATTATAGGAATCCGTCAGCTGCGCCAGCTCCAGGTTGGCTTCCTGCAGGGCGATATTATACTCCACCTCGCCGGAATCCAGCACGGCGATCACGTCGCCCTCTTCCACATAATCTCCCTCTTCCACCTGCAGCTCTGTCACCTGGGCCGCCACGGCAGCATAGACCGTGGAGACCTCCGAAGCCTCGATATTTCCGGAAAATTCCAGATAAGAAACGATATCCCGGTTCTCTACCACCGTTTCCAGATACCGTCTGCCGCCCTTTCCTCCGGCGGTTGCCGCGAAGGATACGGCCAGTGCGATCAGCAGGATGACGACGATCAGGCCGATCAGCTTCTTCCTGCCCAATTTCAGTTTTTTCATAATCTCCTCCATGCCGAAGCGTTTTACGCTAAGGCCTGCGCGCCGGACCTCCCGTTCGGCGCTGCCGGTCCTGTTTTCCGGATCCGGCCATATTCCTATGGTACATCCGTATAAGAAGAAGCATTGCCCCGCAGCGGGCAACGCCTCTTCCCTCTCACAGCCTATGGCTCCCTTCCGTCAGCCTTCCACGATCAGATACCTGCCGTCTCCCACGTCGAATACCTCATCGGCCTCCAGCAGCTCCTCCATGTCGGCTCCGTCCATGTCGATGCCTTCCTCATCGAAGTACTCCCGTACCTCCTCCGGGGAATCCACAACCACCGCCATGCACTCCTCCAGAAAGGCTTCCGCTTCCTCCAGGCTGGAGGCCACGTCCTCCTCCGGAAAAAGCTTTCCCTGGTTCTCCAGGAAGCATTGCAGGACCGCTTCATCATATACCTGCATGGTCTCTCCCTCCTTTCCGCGTTTTTTCTATACAAGAATATAACCTCTGCCCCTGCGGGGTTCAACCCTTTTATAAAAATTTTATATTCCTGTCCCTTCCCCGGGTCACTCTTTGCCGGCAGCCGTAGCCCGGACCGCCTTCCATACCCCTTTTTCCGTCCAGGAAGGGCAGGAAAACCGGGCGGCCGCCTTCACCTCCGGCCGCGCGTTCTCCACCGCGTAGCTGTAATACGCCGTCCGCATCAGGCCGATGTCGTTGGTATTGTCGCCGAAGGCCATGGTCTCCTCCGGCCGGATCCCGAAGCGCTCCTGGAGCCAGCGCAGGGCGTTCCCCTTGTCCACGCTTCTGTCCATGAAGTCCACCCATTCTTCCCCGGCTACACAGACCTGCACCAGGTCCCTCCATGCCGGGATCAGCTCCCGCTCTCCCAGCTGCCGGATGCTTCCTTTATGGTAGGCCGCGATCTTTAAGATCACCGCGTCCTCTCCCAGGACGTCGTCCACCCTGCGAAACCGGTTGCGGTACCCATAAGTCATCAGATCCAGGAATTCCCGGTTCTTTGATTCGATCAGGCTTCCTCCCGGCGTTGAGACCACGAATTCATACTCCGGCCCAAGCGCGCGCAGCTGTGATACGATCTTCCGGCTGTATTCCGGCTCCATGGGCGTGACCTTCAGATCTTCTCCCTGATAATGGATATGCGCCCCGTTTTCCGCGATATAGCAGATCCGGTCCGCCACATTCCGGAATACGCTGCGCACGCTGGGAAGCTGCCTGCCGCTCGCGGCGCAAAAAAGCACGCCCCGGGCCGTAAGCCCGCGGATCTCTTCCTCTATCTCCGGATACAGATCCGGCGTGGATTCTTCAATCAGCGTCCCGTCAATATCCGATGCGATCAGCCTGATCATATCCGCGTCCCTCCTGTTTCTTCCTGCCGGACATCCAGAAACGAAAGCAGCTCCTCCGGACGTGCGATTACGGCATCCGCATGGTTTTCCTCCAGCTCCGCCCGGTTCCGGAAGCCCCAGAGCACGCCGACGGTAAAGAGGCCGGCAGCCTTTCCGGTACGCATGTCCACACAGCTGTCCCCCACATACAGGAAATCCTCCGCCCGCATGCCGAAGGCCTCCATGATCCGGTATACGCCGGCGGGGTCAGGCTTCCTCGGAATCCCTTCCGCCTGTCCCTGGACATGGTCGAAATACCCCTTTCCGAACAGCTCCTCCACCACATGGCGGCTGTCCGCGTCCGGCTTATTGGAAAGGACGGCGATCCGGATCCCCCTTTTTTTCAGCTCCGAAAGCAGAGGGACGATCCCCTCATAGGGCTTTACCTGATACATACAGTCTCTGGAAAAAATGTCCCGGTACTCCTGATACACCTCGTCAAAACGGGACAGCTTTCCATCCCCCGCCGCAAGGAGCGCCCGGCGTACCAGCATGGCCGCCCCATCCCCCACAAAGCGCTTATATTCCGCTTCCGTAAAGGAGGGCAGCCCAAACCTCGCAAGCGCCCGGTTTCCGCACCAGGCAATGGACGCGATGGTATCCGCCAGCGTCCCGTCCAGATCAAAAATCACCGCTTTCTTCATACGTTCCAGATACCTTCCGCTTTCATTTCCTGATACAGCCTTCCCACGGGCAGACCCACCACATTGTTGTAATCTCCGTCGATCTTCCTGATATGCCTGGCAAAAAAGCCCTGGATGCCGTACGCGCCGGCTTTGTCCATGGGTTCTCCTGTCTTGATGTATGCCCGGATCTCTTCCCGCGTCATGGGATACACCGTCACGTCCGTACGCTCATGAAAGCGCTTCTTCCCTTTCCTGCCGTCCCGGTTCCAGATCAGGGCCACGCCCGTATAGACCTGGTGGGTCCGTCCCTGCAGGGCGGAAAGCATTTCTGCCGCTTCCTTCTCATCACGGGGCTTTCCCATCGGCTTTCCATCCAGGAAAACCAGCGTGTCCGCGCCGATCACGGTCACATTCTCCCCCGCTTCCCCGGCGATCTCCTCCGCCTTCTGAAGCGCAAGCTCCTCCACCCGTTCCCAGGCCGAAGCGCCCCGGCTTTGTTCTTCCTTACAGGCAGGCTTCACCGCAAAGGTAAGGCCGATCCGGGAAAGAAGCTCCCTTCTTCTCGGCGAAGCGCTTGCCAGTATGATCCGCTCTTCCATCCTCACGTCTCCGCATGCATCTCCGGGATGAATACCCGGCTGTCCTTTCCCTTGTTTTCTTCCTTTGCCGCCTCCATGGCCTCCCGGCAGAACGTCTCCTGGGCGTTCACGGGTTCCTTGCCTCTGCGGTCCACCTTCTCGTAGCTTCCGTCGGAAAGCAGGACCTGTGCCTTCATGGTGTCCGCCATCTGCACATCCAGGATGTGGATCAGCTTATCCTTCAGCTTCGGATCCTCCACCGGGAACAGGATCTCCACGCGGCGCTCCAGGTTTCTGGGCATCCAGTCCGCGCTGCCGCAGTAGACCTCGCTCTTTCCCGCGTTTTCAAAGTAGAAGATCCGGCAGTGCTCCAGGAAGGTTCCCACGATGGAGCGGACGGTGATGTTCTCGCTCACGCCCGGGATCCCCACCTTCAGGCAGCAGATCCCCCGGATGATGAGGTCGATCTTCACGCCCGCCGCGCTGGCCTCATACAGGGCGGCGATCACGTCCCGGTCGCAGAGGGAATTCATCTTCGCCACGATATGGCCCTTTTCCCCGTTCCTCGCATGCTCCGCCTCTCTGCCGATCAGATACAGGAACTTATCCTTCAGCCAAAGCGGCGCCAGGGAAAGCTTATTCCAGGAAAGGGGCTCGGAATAGCCGGAGAGCATGTTGAACACTGCCGTGGCGTCCTCCCCGATGGCCTCGGAGCAGGTCATCATACCGATGTCCGTATACTGCTTCGCCGTGGAATCGTTGTAGTTTCCCGTTCCCAGGTGGACGTAGCGGCGGATGCCGTCTTCTTCCCTTCTTACCACCAGGGTGATCTTGCTGTGGGTCTTTAAGCCGACCAGGCCGTAGATCACGTGGCAGCCCGCCTTCTCCAGCTTTCTCGCCCAGACGATATTGTTTTCCTCATCAAAACGCGCCTTCAGCTCCACCAGCACGGATACCTGCTTGCCATTCTCGGCGGCCTGGGCGAGGGCGGCGATGATGGGGGAATTGCCGCTGACCCGGTACAGGGTCTGCTTGATGGCAAGCACGTCCGGATCGGCCGCCGCCTCCCTGACAAAACGGATCACCGGCTCAAAGGACTGATAGGGATGGTGCAGCAGGATATCCCCTTTCCGGA
>DWUW01000167.1 GCA_019120525.1 Candidatus Eisenbergiella stercorigallinarum
CGACCAGCTGACAGCCCTGCATGATAAAAATATGACTCTGCTCACGTATGGGGTAGCAAAACGGCAGTCCGACACGCTGAAAAAGCTGTTCACCTATTTGGAAGCAAATCCAATCATTGAGGTAAAAAAGACTTCGCAGGCGTTAGCTGTTGCCTATAACACAATCGCAAGAGCTGTGTCTGTTCTGGTGGAAAAAGGAATCCTCGTCCAGAGTGAAAAGTCTGGGAAAACACGCATTTACTCTTATTCTGAATATTTGGACATTTTGAGAAAAGATACCTGAAAGAAAACTGCCACAGTCTGCGGGAAGGGTATTCGGGAGGCTGCCAGCTTGCCGGTACTCCGAACAGCGGCTTGCGCCCTCCGCCTCCATGGTGTAAGATAGAACACATGAGCTGTATGATTTAGAAAGAAAATTTTACAGGGAGACCGGCAGGAACCGAAAAACGGCTGACGCTGTTCTTTCACGATTGAAATGCCGCCTGCGGCGGTAGAAAAGAGGCCGGCACGAACCTGTGGTTCGTGCCAAAGAACGGCTGACGCTGTTCTTTTATGATTAAAATGCCGCCTGCGGCGGCGAGAAAGAGGTAATCATGGAATTATGCGCATCCTGTATCCGCTGTGTGATGGACAGGCAGGAGGAACGGGTCAGAGAAACCGGAACGGACAGGCAGAGAAGCGATTATCTGCGCGGCGTGGCAGGAGTGATATCGCAGGCTGCCCCCACGGATTCCGCACCGGTACTGGTGGATCGGATCAACCGGGTATATGAGGAAATCTTCGGGACGGCGGAGGACTACGCGAAGATTAAAAGGGAGTTTAACACCCTGATGCTTTCGCTGGTTCCGGATCTGAAGAAGAAGATAGAGGCAAAAGGAGAAGAAGAACGGCTGCATGCGGCCATGCTGTATGCGAGGGCGGCCAACTATATTGATTTCGGT
Source organism: Candidatus Eisenbergiella stercorigallinarum (assembly GCA_019120525.1). Classification (GTDB taxonomy): domain Bacteria; phylum Bacillota; class Clostridia; order Lachnospirales; family Lachnospiraceae; genus Eisenbergiella; species Eisenbergiella stercorigallinarum. Next base: position 942 of record DWUW01000167.1, read on the forward strand.
ATGGCGGGCGCGGTGGAAAAGGAAACGCTGCTTTCGCTTCTGGACCGGGCGGCCGGGGAGCAGCTGGATGAGAAGACCTGGGAGGGCTTTCTTTCCGATCTGGCGAAGGCCCGCAGCCTGGTCTATGTGACGGATAACTGCGGCGAGGTGGTCTGCGACCGGCTGGTGATCGAAGAGCTTTCCCGCCGGTTCCCGAACCTGTCCGTTACGGCGCTGGTGCGCGGGCGGGATGCGTTAAACGACGCCACCAGAGAGGATGCCGCGCAGGTGGGGCTGGACCGTGCGGCCCGGATCGCGGACAACGGCTGCGGCGTGGCGGGAACGCCCCTGGAATATGTGGGGGCGGAAGCGAAAGAACTGCTGGGAGGGGCCGATGTGATCCTTTCCAAGGGACAGGGAAATTTTGAAACCATGCACGGCTGCGGCCTGAACGTTTACTATTCTTTTCTCTGCAAGTGCGACTGGTTCCAGAACCGGTTCGGCATGGAAAAGAACAGAGGCGTGTTCATAACGGAGCGGGACGCCGCCCTGCTGTGAGCGAAATTGGCCTTTTGGTCAATTTCATCTGGAATACATGCCGCCTGGTCAGGCGGCAGAATTAGAGGCGGAGAAAACCGTTGTTTTTCTCCTGGAAATTGACCTTTCGGTCAATTTCATTTGGAATACATGCCGCCTGGTCAGGCGGCAGAATTAGAGGTAAACATGGCATTTGCGCATCTTCATGTTCATACGGAGTACAGTCTGCTGGATGGCTCCAACAAGATAAAGGAATACGTCCGCCGGGTGAAGGAGCTTGGCATGGACAGCGCCGCCATCACCGACCATGGGGTGATGTACGGCGTCATTGATTTTTACCGGGCGGCGAAGGAAGCGGGGATCAAACCCATCATCGGCTGCGAGGTGTACGTTGCGCCGAATTCCCGGTTCGACAGGGAGACAGGCGGCGGGGATGACCGGTATTATCATCTGGTGCTGCTGGCGGAGAACAACACGGGATACGCCAATCTGATGAAGATCGTAAGCCGCGGCTTCACGGAAGGCTTTTATTACAAGCCGCGCGTGGATATGGAGGTGCTGAAGGAGTACCATGAGGGAATCATCGCCCTTTCCGCCTGTCTGGCGGGAGAGGTGGCGAGAGACATCCAGAAGGGCCTTACGGACGAGGCGAAAAAGGCGGCGCTGAAATATCAGGAATGCTTCGGCAAGGGCAATTTTTTCCTGGAGCTGCAGGATCACGGAATCCCGGCGCAGCGGCTGGTGAACACCGCCCTGCTTTCCATGAGCAGGGAGCTGGATATCCCGCTGGTGGTCACAAACGACGTGCATTACACGTATCCGGAGGATGAAAAGCCCCACGACATCCTGCTGTGCATCCAGACGGCGAAAAAGCTGTCCGACGAGGACCGGATGCGCTACGAGGGCGGCCAGTATTATGTGAAGAGCGAGGAGGAGATGAAGGGGCTTTTCCCCTACGCCTGGGAGGCGGTGGAGAACACGCAGGCCATCGCGGACCGGTGCAATGTGGAGATCGAGTTCGGCGTGACGAAGCTGCCGCATTTTGAGGTGCCGGAGGGCTATACCTCGGAAACCTACCTGTACCGGCTGTGTGAGGACGGGCTGGCGGAGCGTTATCCGGACGATGACGGGACGCTTCAGAAGCGGCTGGACTACGAGCTTTCCGTCATCAGGCAGATGGGCTATGTGGACTATTTCCTGATCGTCTGGGACTTCATCAATTACGCCAGAAAAAACGGCATCGCGGTGGGGCCGGGGCGCGGCTCGGCGGCGGGCAGCATCGTGGCCTACTGCCTGAAGATCACCAACATCGATCCCATCCGCTACAGCCTGCTGTTTGAGCGTTTCCTGAACCCGGAGCGGGTATCCATGCCGGATATCGATATCGATTTCTGCTTTGAAAGAAGGCAGGAGGTCATCGATTATGTGGAAAGAAAATACGGCCAGGAAAAGGTGGTTCAGATCGTCACCTTCGGTACCATGGCTGCCAAGGGTGTGATCCGGGACGTGGGCCGGGTGATGGACCTGCCCTACGCCTATGTGGACGGGATCGCCAAGATGATCCCCAACGAGCTGAACATCACCATCGACCGGGCGCTGCAGGTCAATCCGGAGCTGAGGAAGCTGTATGAAACGGACGGACAGGTGAAGGAGCTCATCGACATGAGCAAACGCCTGGAGGGCCTGCCCCGCCACACCTCCATGCACGCGGCGGGTGTGGTGATCTGCCCGGAGAGCGCGGACCATTACGTGCCCCTTTCCAGAGGAAGCGACGGCAGCATCACCACCCAGTTCACCATGACCACGCTGGAGGAGCTGGGCCTTCTGAAAATGGATTTCCTCGGCCTGCGCACCCTGACGGTGATCCAGAAGGCGGCCGAGATGGTAAAAAAAGACACGGGGACCGATCTGGATATGGATCACATCGACTTTAACGATAAGGCGGTGCTGGATTCCATCGGGACCGGACGGACAGACGGCGTGTTCCAGTTGGAAAGCGGCGGCATG
>DWUW01000168.1 GCA_019120525.1 Candidatus Eisenbergiella stercorigallinarum
CAGCTTCCTGGTGATGGCGGCTGTGAAGAAAAATCCCCGTTTCTCCGTGACCGGAGTGAGCTGCGCGGGCGGGATCGCGCACAATATTGCCCAGCTTATGGTGGCGGCGCTGGTCACGGAAACGGCGCAGGTCCTGTACTATATTCCGCCGCTCCTTTTCTGCGGCTGCCTGACAGGCTTCTGCATCGGCCTGATCTGCCGCGGCGTGCTTGCCTCCCTCGGCGGAGGAAAGGGCGGATGGGAAAACGGCCCCGGCGGGGCAGAAGGAAGGCCCTGACGGCGGAACCGGGCGGACGGGCGCAGGTTTTATGGGGCAGAAATAACGGAGGAAAATCCATGTTTGCATATCTGATCGGACGGGTCGCCGGCGTGACGGAGGACAACCTGGTGCTGGAGGTGGGACAGATCGGCTTCAATGTGAAGGTTCCGGCGAGCCTGCCATCCCTTCTGCCGCCTGTGGGCGGGGAAGTGAAAATATATACCTATACCTGTGTGAGAGAGGACGCCTTTCAGCTTTACGGCTTTCTCAGCCAGGATGAGCTGGACATGTTCCGGCTTCTGATCACGGTGAGCGGCATCGGCCCGAAGGGAGGGCTTGCCATCCTTTCCGTGATGAGCGCGGACGACGTGCGGCTTGCCGTGCTGACGCAGGACGCGAAGGCGATCGCGAGGGCGCCCGGCGTGGGGCCGAAGACCGCCCAGAGGCTGATTCTGGAACTGAAGGATAAGATCTCCATGGAGGACACCTTCGTTTCCAGAGAAAGCGAGGCTTATGCCGCCGGGACATCCGGCCTGACCGACGCCAGGCGGGAGGCGGCGGAGGCGCTTGCCGCGCTGGGCTATTCCGCCGCGGAAGCGGCGCAGGCTGTCAGGAAGGTGGAGCATGGGGACGAGATGGATGTGGAGGAGCTTCTCAAGGCTGCCCTGAAGCATCTGTTCTGAAGGAATGGAGACTGGTATGGCAAGGGTCATAGAGACGAGCGTAACGGAAGAGGACATCAGAATAGAGAGTACCCTGCGTCCGCAGACGCTGGACGATTATATCGGGCAGAAAAAGGCGAAGGAAAACCTCCGGGTCTACATCGAAGCGGCAAAGCGCCGGGGAGACGCACTGGATCATGTGCTTCTCTACGGGCCTCCCGGCCTGGGGAAGACCACGCTTGCGGGCATCATCGCAAATGAGATGGGCGTCCATATGAGGGTGACCAGCGGGCCGGCCATTGAGAAGCCGGGCGAGATGGCGGCGATCCTCAATAACCTGCAGGAGGGGGATCTTCTGTTCGTGGATGAGATCCACCGCCTGAACCGCCAGGTGGAAGAGGTGCTTTATCCCGCCATGGAGGATTACGCCATCGATATCATGATCGGAAAGGGGGCTTCTGCCCGGTCCATCCGGCTGGAGCTTCCCCATTTCACGCTGGTGGGGGCTACGACCCGCGCCGGTCTTCTGACCGCGCCCCTCAGGGACCGTTTCGGCGTGATCCACCGGCTGGAATTCTATACGGTGGAGGAGCTGTCCCGGATCATCATCCATTCCGCCGCGGTCCTTGGCGTTTCCATAGATGCGGGAGGCGCGAGGGAGCTTGCCAGGAGGAGCAGGGGAACTCCGAGGATCGCCAACCGCCTGCTGAAGAGAGTGAGGGATTTTGCCCAGGTGCGCTTTGAGGGGGCGATCACCCTGGAGGTGGCGCAGACGGCCCTGGATCTTCTGGATGTGGACCGGATGGGACTGGACCGGGTGGACAGAAATATGCTGGATACCATGATCTGCAAGTTTAACGGAGGGCCGGTGGGGCTGGATACGCTGGCCGCTGCCATCGGCGAAGACGCGGGCACCATTGAGGACGTTTATGAGCCCTATCTTCTGCAGAACGGCTTCATCAACCGTACGCCGCGCGGACGCGTGGTGACGGAGACGGCTTACCGGCATTTGGGGCTTGAATTCCCGCAGCCCGCTGGTGTATAATATTTTCCGTATAGTGGGACGCCGTAAGGGACAAAGGAGAGCAGCATGGCTGTTAAGACAGACGCGGAAGTGATCATCGGAGGAAAGGTCTTCACGCTGAGCGGATATGAGAGCGAGGAATATCTGCAGAGGGTGGCTTCTTACCTCAATAACAAGCTGGCGGAGTATAATAAGCTGGAGGATTTTACAAGGCAGCCTCCCGCCCGCCAGAATATCCTGATGCAGCTGAATATCGCGGATGATTATTTTAAGGCCAGAAAACAGATCGCCATTCAGGAGGAAGAGCTTCAGGTGAAGGAAAAGGAGCTGTATGACCTGAAGCATGAGCTGGTCGCTGCCCAGATGAAGCTGGAGAACGCGGAGAAGTCCTTAAAGAGCGTCCAGAAAGAGCTGGACGACAGTTCCCGTAAGATCGTCCGCCTGGAGACGGAGCTGGCGGACAAGAAGGAAAGAAACGACAGGAACGAAAGAACGGACAGGAATAAAAGGGAATAACAGACTGGGACGGGCTGTCTTTTGGGGACAGCCTTTTTCTTTGGAAGGATGATGGAAAGAGGATGAAGAAACCGGAGCTTCTTGCACCTGCCGGGGATTACGGCTGTTTTCAGGCTGCGCTGAAAGCCGGGGCGGATGCGGTATATATGGGAGGACAGCAGTATGGGGCGCGGGCATACGCCGGGAATTTCAGCCGGGATGAGGTGCTTTCTGCGCTGGATGAGGCGCATTTTTACGGAAAAAGGATATATCTGACGGTCAATACGCTCATGAAGCAAAAAGAGCTGGACAGGCTGCCGGATTTTATCTTTCCGTTCTATGAAGCGGGGCTTGACGGCGTGATCGTGCAGGATGTGGGAGCCCTTCGTGTGCTCGGGGAAAATTTCCCCGGGCTTGCCCTGCATGCCAGTACCCAGATGACGGTTACGGACGCGGCGGGCGCGCTCGCGTACAAAGAACTTGGCGTCGTCCGCGTGGTTCCCGCCAGGGAGCTTTCCCTGAAGGAGGCGGCGCTTCTGAAAAAGGAAAGCGGCATGGAGGTGGAGGTTTTTGTTCACGGAGCCATGTGTTACTGCTATTCGGGCCAGTGCCTGTTCAGCAGTATGCTGGGAGGAAGAAGCGGGAACCGGGGCCGTTGCGCCCAGCCCTGCCGGCAGCCTTACAGCATCCGGATGGGAGGCGGGACCGGAAAGCCCTGTTATCCTCTGAGCCTGAAGGATCTGTGCACCATCGATCTGATCCCTGAACTGATCGACGCCGGGATCGATTCCTTTAAGATCGAAGGAAGGATGAAGCGGGCGGAATATGTGGCGGGCGTGACGGATGCCTACCGCCGCAGGATCGACAGCTATCTGGCTTACCCGAAGAAAAAGGCTCCCGTGCCGCCGCAGGACCGAAAACTTCTTTCTTCTCTTTATGTCCGGACCGGGCTAGGCAGCGGATATCTGAAAAAGCATAACGGCCGGGAAATGGTCACTCTCGGCCAGCCTGGCTATGCGGGCTGTGACGACGGACTGCTTCAGGAGATCCGAAGCCGCCTGCTGGAAAAGGAAATGGAAGTGCCGGTCTCCTTCGCGGCGGTCCTGGAGGCGGATAAGCCGTTTCGGCTGACGGCGCGTTCCGGGGAACTGTCTGTATGTATGGAAGGGGAGATGGCGCAAAAGGCGCAAAAGCGCCCGATGGGTGAAGAAGAAGTGAAAAAACAGCTCGCCAGGACAGGAGGAAGCGGCTTCTTCGCGGACAGGACCGATGTGGCCATAAAAGGAGACGTATTTCTCCCGGTAAAGAGTATCAACGAACTGAGAAGAAGCGTACTGGAAAAGCTGCGCGCTGCCCGGATCGCGGCCTTCCGGGCGCAGAGGGGAAACAGGGAAATAAGCGGGATCCCCTCTCGGGAGCCTGCCTCTGCCGCGCAGCCGCGCCGCGGCCTGGGAAGGCCCGGGCTTTCGGCCAGCGTGAGCAGCCTTCCCCAGCTGGAAGCCTGTCTGGGATCAAATGGGTTGGGATCCGGCGTTTCGGGCACGGAGGTTGCCAGGATCTACGTGCCGTCCTCCGCGGTCAATACGGAAATGCTCGGACGGCTGGAGGAGGCGAGAAAGAAAGGGCTATCCACGGAGATCTTTCTGGCCCTTCCGGTGATCATGCGTGCGGAAACCGCGGCGCAGCTGGAGCATGAAAAAAGGCTTCTGGAAACCGGATTGTTTTCCGGTGTACAGACAGCTACGGCATCCGGACTGATGTGGCTGGAAAAGATCGGGTGGAAGGGAAAGGCCGCCCTTGACCATCGGCTCTATATCTGGAACAGGCAGACCTGGGAGTTCTGGCGGGACAGGATGGATACCTACTGCGCCCCCCTGGAGCAAAACGGCAGGGAGATCCTCGCGCTTCCCGCGCCGGGCCCGGGAGAAAAGGGGAGAAAAGAGATCCTGGCCTACGGAAGGATCCCGATGATGGTGACGGCAAACTGTATCCGGAAAACAGCGGGAGCATGCGGGAAGGATATGCAGCCGGCGAGAGAGAGCGGGCAGAAGAACCGGACAGGGGCCGCCTCAGAGGGGCTGTTTTTGATCGACCGTTATCAGACGGCTTTCCCGGTAGCCTGCGACTGCCGTTTCTGCTATAATCTGATCTTCAATTCTGTACCGCTTTCTCTCCACGGTTTCCTTCCGGAGCTTTCAGAGAGCGGGGCCGCTTTCCTCAGGCTGGATTTCCTGGAGGAGAGCGGGAAGGAGACGGAAAAGATCCTTCGGCTGTTTGCGGAAGGGCTCGGCGGAGGGCGTCCGCAGCCGGACTATGGCTTTACCACGGGACATTACAGGAAAGGAGCGCAGTGAAGGCATGGAGCAGTTCATCGTCCTTTATTCCAGATATGTGACGGCATTCCTGGCAGTTGGATATGCGGCGCTTTCCGCGGCGCGGTTTTTCCTGGCGGGGAAAAAGGGAAGAAGGGTGGATACGGCACAGACGGCATGCATTTTTGTCTGGCAGTTCGCCGCTTTTCTGACGCTCTGCTTGGGAACGGGGAATCTGGACGTCCTTTTCTTCTATGCGTTTTCCCAGATCACCCTGTTCGTATCCATGATGCTGTTCCTCATGCTTTACCCAAGGATGAGCAGGACGCTCCTTAATCATATGTGTTTTCTGCTCGGGACCGGTTTCCTGGTCCTTGCCAGGATGAACCTGAACCAGGCAGCCCGTCAGCTGGTCATTGCCGCTGTTTCCCTGGCCCTGTCCATGGCCGTTCCCTGGGTGATGCGAAGATGGGGGAGGCAGCTTAAGGAATTGTCGCTGCTGTACGCGGGAGCGGGACTGACAGCCCTTCTTGCCGTGCTCATCCTGGGACAGGTTACCCATGGTTCCAGGATTACCTATACGGTGGCAGGCATCACCTTTCAGCCGTCGGAATTCGTAAAGCTTCTGTTCGTCCTTTTCCTTGCGGCGTTTCTGTGGGAAGACGCTTCCCTGAAAAGGCTGGTTATTGCCGCGGCCGCGGCTGCGGGGCATGTGCTGGTGCTGGTGTTGTCCAGGGATCTGGGAAGCGCGCTAATTTTCTTCTTTGTATTCGTCCTGATGGTTTTCCTTGCCACGGGGAAATCCCGCTATCTTCTGGCGGGCGCGGCCTGCGGCTGCGCGGCGGCCTGCGCGGCGTACAGCCTGTTTTCCCATGTGCGGGTCAGGGTCCAGGCATGGCGTGACCCGTGGAGCGTGATCGACAGCCAGGGCTACCAGATCACCCAGTCGCTGTTCGCCCTTTCCCGGGGAGGCCTGTTCGGGCTCGGGATCGGACAGGGGACGCCGGAAGATATTCCTTATGTGGAAACGGATTTTATCTTCGCCGCCCTGACGGAAGAACTGGGGCTTGTGTTTGCCGTAAGCCTGCTGGCGGTCTGCGTATGCTGCTTCCTGCTGCTTCTGCGGATCGCCTCCGCGCTGGAGGACCGGTTCTATCGCTTCCTTTCCGCCGGCTTCGGCATGATGTATCTTTTCCAGGTTTTTCTGACCGTTGGGGGCGGGATCCGCTTCATCCCCCTCACGGGCGTGACCCTGCCGCTTGTCAGCTACGGCGGAAGCAGCGTGATGACTACGGTCTTTCTGTTTTCCATCGTGCAGGGCGCATGGCTGAAACGCCGCGGCCGGCAGGCTGACGGGGAAGAAGAGGAGGAAGAGGAGGAAGAGGAGATCCGCACCAGGCGGCAGCTCGCCGGCTGCAGGGTATTTTTCGGAGTCCTGTTTGCGGCGATGTCCGCTTACCTGTGCATTTATCTTCCTTCCCATTCTGAGGAACTGTTCAACAACAGCTATAACAGCAGGCAGAGCGTCCTTGCCGGCCAGAATACGAGAGGGAGCATCTATTCGGCGGATGGGGAGATCCTGGCGGAGACGGTGGCCGTGGAAGGGAAGGAGGTACGCAGCTATCCCTTTGGAAGTCTCTTTTCCCACATCGTGGGCTATTCCACAAGAGGAAAAACAGGACTGGAAAGCCTGGCCAACTATGACCTGGCAAATACCTCCGTTTCCGCGGCGGAGCAGGCGAAAAACGCGGCGGCTGGCCTGAAGAATCCGGGAAACAGCCTGGTCACCACGCTGGACACGGCGCTTCAGGAGGCGGCAAGCCAGGCCATGGGCCTTTACGAAGGGGCGATCGTGGTTATGGAGCCTGCCACCGGGAAAATACTCGCCATGGTTTCCAAACCGGATTTTGACCCGAACCGGATATCCGAAGAGTGGGAGAGCCTGAACGCGGAAGGAAGCTCCGTCCTTTTAAACCGGGCTTCCCAGGGAATCTATCCGCCCGGCTCCACCTTCAAGATCATCACGGCCCTGGAATATATCAGGGAACATCCGGACGACTGGCAGAATTACAGCTATACCTGCAGCGGGAGCTATACCCATGGGGAAAATACCATCCGCTGCTTTCACGGAAGCAGCCATGGGCGGCTGGACTTCACACAATCCTTTGCCAAGTCCTGCAACGCCTCCTTTGCCAATATCGGCATGAGCCTGGACCGGCAGAGTTTTTCCTCCACCCTGGAAAAGCTTCTGTTCGATCAGGAGCTTCCCGTAGATATCCCATATTCCCTAAGCCATGTGGCGCAGCCGGGAGAGACAGGCAGCGATGAGGAAATGATCCAGACGGTGATCGGACAGGGAAAGACCCAGATGACCCCGCTTCATCTGTGCATGCTCACCTGCGCCATCGCCAATGAAGGGGTGCTGATGAAGCCATATGAGATGGACCGGGTGGAAAGGCCGGACGGTACGGTGCTCAAGCGGTATGACCCGGAGGAATACGGCCGCCTGATGACCGCCGAAGAGGCGCGGATCCTGACAGGGCTGATGACAGATGTGGTGGAAGAGGGGACCGCGTCGAAGCTTTCCGGCCTGTCCTATACTGCGGCAGGAAAGACCGGTTCCGCGGAATACAGCGACAGTACCAGCGATTCCCACGCCTGGTTTACAGGCTTCGCGCCGGCGGAGGACCCTCAGATCGCGGTTACGGTGATCATCGAGGGGATCGGTTCCGGCGGGGATTATGCGGTTCCTATCGCAAAACGGGTATTTGACGCCTATTTCGGCACAGTAGGATAAACAGAGGCATTGCCCGGGGCACGGCAGAGGAAAACGGCCTGCGCTGCCCCGCGGCGATGGGGAAAACAATTTCCACTTGCCTAAGCCGTATATTTGGGATATACTTAAACCAGTTTAGCGGAAGGGACATGCTCCTTCGCATGGACCGAAGTGCACACCTTACAGGAGGGATTGCGATGATAGAGGCAACAAGCTGTGGCGGTGTGGTTATTTTCCGCGGGAAGATACTGCTTTTGTACAAGAATTTCAAGAACAAGTACGAAGGCTGGGTTCTGCCCAAGGGAACGGTAGAGGCAGGAGAGGAGTATAAGGATACGGCACTTCGGGAGGTGCTTGAGGAAAGCGGAGCAAGAGCTTCCATCATCAAGTATATC
>DWUW01000169.1 GCA_019120525.1 Candidatus Eisenbergiella stercorigallinarum
GTTCATCCTGAGCCAGGATCAAACTCTCTTGTTTAATCTTTGGTTCCGATCAACTCTGGTCAATCTTTCCCGTTTTTACTGTTTTGGGTTTGTCCCTTCCATCCTCCCGGACTTCCAGGACCGTTCCTCTGAATAATTCTTTTTGGAATTTTCAGGGTCGCATTACTGTTTATTTGTCAAGGTGCTTTGTCTTGGCTTTCCTCGGCCGCAACGGTGATTATCTTATCACATCCGTTCGCTTTCGTCAAGCACTTTTTTCAACTTTTTTATTTCAGTTGATTTTGTTTTCCACCGGTTCGCGGTGGAGCTTTAGTATATCACCAGTTTTCTCCAAATGTCAACAGATTTTTTTGAGTTTTTTTTACTTTTTCCAAACACGTTCTTTTCATACAAGATCTTGTGGCCCGCATACTATATTTTGTGTTTCGGCAGGGAATCCACCGCGGCTTCGGTGAACGACTGTACCCATCGCGAGATACCGTTTGCATTATAAAGCGCCGTCAGCCATTCGTTTTCCCATGTCCAGGCCATAATCTGCTCCCCAAACTCTCCTGTTGGGAATACCTGAATCACGCAATACATGATCCAGGAGGCAAGGACGATCTCCGCCACCCCCGCCGCAAATCCCAAAAGACTGTTCAGCAAACTGAACAGCGGAAGCTTCGCGATCGCTTTCAGGGACTTCATAATGATTCCAAACAGGTGAAGAAGGATTCCTGCGGCCAAAAGAAGCATCACGGAAATCGCGCCGTTTTTTATGTCATTTTTCTGAAAGCTGGCTACCGCCATAAGAAGAAGGGCCAGGACAAGGAATGCTGCAGCAAGCGAAATTAGACGGTATACTTCATCCGCAAATCCGTTCTTAAATCCCCTGAAGGCACGCCAGACAGCCAAAAGGAAAAGCGCCGGCAGCAATAAATTGATATTCATCCGTATCTCCCTGATTATTTCATTTCAATGGTATCGATACTATCCTGCGCGACGGCCAAGTAACGGTTTCCGGAAAGAGGAGTAAAGAGAAAATATGGCTTCTCAAAATCGCCCTTAAACCGTTCTACGCCGTTCATATTGGCAAGAAGGCATTGTGTTTCATTATAAATAATTATATTATCATTGCGCAGGACGATATCCTTGTAATCCATGTCAAAATACAGGACAGCGTCCACCTGGCCGGAAGTATTATATACATCCAGCCGGTATTTGCCCTGTCCTGTCGTATCCAGAAAGACAAGGCCGATATGCGTGCTGTTGTAAAAAACACTCTGAATTTCCTCATTCAGCAGAACATCCGCCGCACTTTTCGGCCTCTGCCCTCCGCCGTATATGACAAGTCTGTTATCCGCCACCGCAAATGAGGTATCATTATCCAGGAAAGCAAGAAAAGGAATGACTGCATCCGCATAATCCGAGCCGCTGACAAAATTATCCACATAATTCTGCCCGATGGCGCTGAAATTATAGAACGCGACACTGCTTTTCGCTTTACCGTTATCCACAGTCAGATAGGAAACCGCAAGCAGGGAACCATCCGGAGACAGCGCCAGGGCGGACGGATATCCGCTGTTCGGCATGGTCGTCCGGAGATAGGCGATCGTTTCCCCCAGAGTACTGTAAAGATAGATCCAGGTAATATTGGTATCCTCCAGGACGGCAGCGACGGTACCGCTCTCGGATACGGCAATTTCCCGGATAGGCAGATTGGTATCTATTTCCGTATAGCTGCCGTCATGCGCGATACTGTATATGATATGCCCGTTGTAATCTGCAGCTGCCACCCTGGTTCCCGCCACGCGGATCAATGGCTCCTGCATCTCATAAGCCTGATTCCATACCGCATTTCCTTTTGCATCCGTATAGCTGATACCGTCTCCGCTGTAGGAAAGAAAACCGTTCCCATAACTGAGGCAGGTAGAGCCGTCATATTGCTGACGTACCACAGAGGAAAGAATCACATAACTCGTATAGATCTGATTCTTCATCTGTACATAGACCAGCGTTCCGAGTACCGCAAAAACCAGAATTACGAACAGCGCCCTTCCCAGCCTGATCAGCCGATGTTTCTGAATCAGCGCGCCAAAATCACGGGACTCAGTTTCGCCGGCTCTGCGTTCCGCCTTTTTCTGCAGATAAGTCCGTAAGTTGATCATGGAATTCCCTTTTTGTCCTTTGATTATATTCCCTGAAAAAAGTATCCAGGATAGTATACCACAAACTTTTGCATTTTGCGACAGTTACCATTTTACCGAAACCACGTTTTCCTTACTCCGGAAGAAGGATTTTCTGTCCCGGGATCAGGTGATTCGGATTGACAAGCCGATTCAATTCGGCAACTTCCTCCACTCTTTCCGCTGTGCCATATTGCCGCCTGCATATTTCCGCCAGGCTGTCTCCCTTTTGCACAATGTAGGCAGCTGTTTCCGGACTGGAAGCTGTTTCATCCGAAGATCCGGTTTCGCTTGCCAAAACGGTTTCCTGCTCCGCCCGGGAAATATCCGGAACCGTTTCGGAAGGCTCCTCTTTTTCCGTTTCGGAAGGCTCCTCTTTTTTCGCATCGGAAAGCATATCTTCGGCCGCGGCAGCATCCGCTGCGCTTTCCCCGGCCGTAATTTCTTCGGCTGCAGAATCTTCGGCTGTGGAATCTTCGGCTGTGGAATCTTCGGCTGCGGAATCTTCAGCCGCGGTTTCTTCCGCTATAGGATATTCCGGCACGCGGATCCGGGTCTCTTCCACAACGAGCGGGCTGTTTTCCGCTTCCCTGCCCTGATCTGCGTCTTCTTCCTTCGGACGGATCTTTTCCTCCGGCGCCTGCGTGAAAAAATTCCCCACCGCTTTCATTTTCCCATCGCCGTCCGCCGAAGTAAGCGCCGCCGCGCAAAGTCCCAGGAAAACTGCCGCCGCTGCCGCCCTGACCCGAAAATCTGTCTTTTTTTCGCCTCCCCCCGCGCCGCCAGTCTCTCCGCCTTCCGATCTCCCAACGGGATATCCCCGTTTCCCATCTTTGTTTCTCCGCTGTTGCCTCGGACCGGTCTGCGCCGCATGGAGTACTTTTTCCTGCCCTTCTGTATCTGAGCTTTCTTTTTTCAGGTCATAAACCACAGGCCGGCGCAGGATCCGCCGAGGCTCCTTCCCGCCGTCCGGGGCGCAGCTTTTACGCTCATCCTGCGGCATTGTCCGGGTAGAATCCGGTTTCTTCGGGCCGCTGCCGGCATTTTCCTTTACCGGGCCTCCGGCAGGCCCGGCCTGTCCCGCGGCCCTGTGGCGGAAGGGCACAGGGCTTTCTCCGGGACGGTTCTGATGCATGGCGATCAGGTAGGACTGCATGTCCTCATTCTGTTCATAAAAAATAAAGCAGCCGCTCAGAGGGGCGGAATAACCATCCTCAAAAAAAGCCCAGGCATCCTTTTCGTCAAAGGTAACTTCTCCGATCCTGCGCTGAAGGGCGAAATATCTGCTTTCCATCAGCTCCCAGCCCGGTTCTTCTTTTGCCGCGCCATAAATGAAATAATAGGTAATCTCTCCTTCCTGCTCCAGTTTTCCATAGAGGCAGAAATCCGCTTCATTTTCCCGGTACTGGGTAAGCAGGGTATGTACATAATCCTCCACATAAATCTTATGACAGGGATCCGGTTCGCCTGTCTGTATTACATTTTTCGGAATCTGCATGCCTTCACCGCCTTTTTTTCTTTCAATATAGCAGAGAAGGGCTGCGGATTTTATCGGAACGCGCGGGCATTTCCCATTTTTTTCAGTCAAAAAGAAGCAGCTATCGACAAAGGAGCCCGGCGCAGGATTCCCGCGCCAGGCTCCCCGGCAGATTCGTATGGATCCCTGTTTCCAGGCATCATCAGGCAATGGTTCCAACAGGCATTACACAAACCGGAAAACCGTCGTGCTGCGGTAATCCCTGTCCGGCCCGAAAACGGCAGAAGGGAAATCCGGCTCATTCGCCGAATCCGGATAATACTGCGTCTCAAGGCAGAGCGCTCCTCTGCGTCTATAAGTGGCCCCATCCTTTCCGGCACATTCTGTTACGCCATTTGCCGCGTAGAACTGTACACCGGGAAGATCCGTATAGACCTCCATCGTCCTGCTGCCGGAAGGATTCTGGGCACAGGCAACCAGCCGTATGCTTCCGTCGTAGCCGTTCAGGCACCAGTTGTGGTCATAGCCGCCCACCATGGTAAGCTGCTCCCAGTCCGCATCAATCTCTTTTCCGATCTTCTTCGGGGAACGGAAATCCATGGGGGTTCCTTCCACAGGAAGAAGCCTTCCGGTGGGGATCGCCCCGGGCAGGATCTCCGTATAGGCGTCCGCATGCAGCGTCAGCACATGTTCGCCGATATCGCCCGCATCATGCCCGTCCAGATTGAAGTAGCTGTGGTTCGTCATATTCAGAATGGTCTTCTTATCGCTGGTTCCGGCATACTCCAGCTTCAGCTCGTTGTCTTCCGTCAGGGTATAAGTCAGCTGCAGCTTCTTATTGCCCGGGAATCCCAGTTCTCCGTCCGCCATGGCAAGGGAGAAGGTAACGCTGTTCTCTCCCATCTGCGCGTCCCATACCCGCTTATGGCTTCCCAGATCCTTATGGCTGTGCAGGTTGTTGGGGCCGTCGTTCACATCCAGATGATATTCCACACCGTCAATCGAAAAACGCGCGCCGGCGATCCGGTTCGCGCTGGGCGCGATCACTGCGCCAAAAAAGCAGCCGTTGTCAAAATATTCCTCCAGCGTATCGTATCCCATCACCACGTCCGCAGTTTTTCCGGTGTTATCCGGGACGATCAGACGTACCAGGATAGCCCCGAAATCCGTCACCACGGCCTTCATTCCCCTGTTGTTTTCCAGCGTATAAAGGGAAGCCGTTTTTCCATCCTTTGTTACCCCAAATGTTTCCTTGCGCATTTCCAAACCCTCCTTATATTGTCCTTTGTTCTTCACATTTCCGTCCTGCCCTCCAGCGCGCGCAGGAGAGTGACCTCGTCGATATATTCCAGATCTCCGCCTACGGGAACGCCGCTGGCAATCCGCGTCACCTTTATTCCTGTGGGCTTGATCAGCTTTCCGATGTACATGGCAGTGGTCTCGCCCTCCAGGCTGGAATTGGTGGCGATGATCACCTCCTTCACATCGCCTTTCAGGCGGTGCATCAGTTCTTTGAGGCGGATATCATTGGGCCCGATCCCCAGCATGGGAGAAATGGCTCCGTGCAGGACGTGATAAACGCCCTCATATTTTCCCGTTTTCTCATAGGCCGCCAGGTCGCGGGTATTTTCCACTACCATGATGGTAGAATGATCACGCCTTTCATTGGAGCAGATAGGGCATTTTTCCGCGTCGGTCAGGGTAAAACACTCCTCACAGTAGCGCACATGCTCCTTCGCCTCCGTCATGGAACGGGCCAGCTTCTCCACCCTTCCCTTCGGCATATTAATGATGTGGAAAGCAAGGCGCTGGGCCGATTTGCTCCCGATGCCGGGGAGGGCGGAAAGCTCCTCGATCAGTTGATTGATATAACCGCTGTAAAGATCCATCAGAACGGGAAGCCTCCGCCAAGGCCGCCGGTCATCTTACTCATCATCTCCGCATTGGCCTCATCCGCCATGCGCAGCGCCTCATTTACCGCCGCGACGATCATGTCCTCCAGCATCTCCACATCGTCCGGATCCACGGCATCCTCGGCCAGCTTCACCTTCGTCACTTCCTTTTTGCCGGTCACGGTGACCTCAACGGCTCCGCCGCCGGATTTCGCGGTAAATTCCTTCGTCTCCAGCTCCTTTTGGTTCTCCTCCATCTGGCGCTGCATCCGCTGCGCCTGCTTCATCAGGTTGTTCATGCTTCCGGGCATTCCGCCGCCCGGAAATCCGCCTCTTTTGGCCATGGCTTCCTCCATTCCGGTTCCGCGCCGAAACGGCGCTTCTTCCCGTTTTTTATTCTTCTTCTATGTTCATGTGGATGATCCTGGTCAGGTCCACATGATTATCTTCAAAATCCCTGTCATCCTTCATGACCTGGAAATTGATTTCAATTTTTTTGTCAGCGAATCCGGACAGCAGCTTTTCCAGCTCCTCCCGGTTACCCTCCTGCTTCAGGAAATAATCCGACGCCAGCCCGTCCTCCAGGACCACCATGAGTCGGTTGTCCCCGCCCAGGCTGAGTCTTGCCCTTTTCAGATAAAGCTTCATGGGCATGGCTGTCTGGCCCACGATCCCCGGCCAGTTTTCCACGATCTTTTTCACATCCTCCGGAACCGCCTTGGGAAGCTCCGGGCGTTTTTCCTGCCTGGCAGCTGCTCCGGCCGCGTTTCCCGCGCCGTATGCCCCGGCAGAGACCGTCAGGGACGCCTGCGCCGGAATTCCCGATTCCACGCGCTGCTCCAGGGCGCGGATGCGGTCCAGCAGGGACTGCGTATCCGTCTCCATCTGGGGACGGCAGAGCCGGATCAGGGCAATCTCGATCAGGATCCGCTTCTGTGTGGCGTAGCGCAGTCTTCCGGACAGCTCGGACAGCTCCCTGATATAACGGATGACTGCGTCCGTCCCCACCTGCTCCGCCACGATGGACAGACGGGCCAGATTGTCCCTGGACATGTCGATCACGTCCTCCATGCCCTCCCCGTCCGAGGTCTTCATCAGAAGGAGATTTCTCAGATACCAGGTAAAATCGGAAACGAACTGCCCCAGCTCCCGGCCCTGCATCACCACTTCCTCCAGGATCCGGATGCAGTCTGTCACATTCCGGGCAAGCACCGCGGCGAGCAGACGGCCAAACACCTCTGTATCCACAGCACCCAGAACGTCAAGGGCATCGTCATAGGTAAGCGTTTTTCCATAATGAAAGGCGATACACTGGTCCAGCAGGCTCAGGGCATCTCTCATGGAACCGTCCGCGGCCCTGGCGATATAACGCAGCGCCTTTTCTTCCACCTGCTGACCTTCCTCGTCCATCAGCTCCCGCATCCTCTCCGCGATGGTCTCGATGGAGATCCGCTTGAAATCATACCGCTGGCAGCGTGAGAGGATGGTGACGGGGATCTTGTGGACCTCCGTGGTCGCCAGGATGAAGATCACGTAGGAGGGCGGCTCCTCCAGCGTCTTTAACAGCGCGTTGAAGGCACCTATGGAGAGCATATGCACCTCGTCGATGATATACACCTTGTATTTTCCTTCCGCCGGGGAATAGGACACCTCGTCCACGATCTCGCGGATGTTGTCCACGCCGTTGTTGGAAGCCGCGTCGATCTCGATCACATTCATGCTGGCTCCCGCCGCTATGGTCCGGCAGCTTCTGCACTCCCCGCAGGGAGAGCCGTCAACCGGGTGCTCGCAGTTGACGGCTTTCGCAAAAATCTTCGCTATGGTTGTCTTTCCGGTTCCTCTTGTCCCGCAGAACAGATAGGCGTGTCCGATCCTTTCCGCCCCGATCTGATTCTTCAGCGTCGTAACAATGTGGTCCTGCCCTTTCACGTCCTCAAAACGTTCCGGGCGAAATTTACGGTAAAGAGCTGTATAAGACATATTTTCTCCCGTTTCTGTCCGGTCTTAATCGCCGAAGCTGATGCCAAGCATCTTGGCTTCCTTCACAATGGAGGAATTGGGATCCACCATCTTCAGTTTTCCGGCCACATCCTCCAGCGGCACCTTCACGATCTCCCGGTTCCTGTATCCGACCATGAAGCCATACTCGCCCTTCAGGATCAGCTTACCCGCTTCTGATCCGAGACGGCTTGCGAATACTCTGTCATACGGACAGGGGGACCCGCCTCTCTGGGTATGCCCCGGAACGGTGACGCGCACCTCCATGCCGCTCTTTTTCTGGATCTGATCCGCGATCTCATAGGAAACGGACGGATAAGGATAGTTTTCCAGCTTTTTCTTGTATTCCTTCTTGGAAAGCTTCGCGTCTTCCTTGGACATGGCGCCCTCCGCCACAGCGAGGATGGTAAAGCGGCTGCCTCTCTCATGGCGCTTTTTGATCGCCTCGATGACCTTGTCGATGTCATAGGGGATCTCCGGGATCAGGATGATATCCGCGCCGCCTGCCATGCCGGCGTTCAGCGTCAGGAAGCCTACCTTATGCCCCATCACCTCCACAATGAACACTCTTCCGTGGGAAGCCGCCGTGGTATGGATGTTGTCGATCGCCGTGGTCGCGATATCCACCGCGCTCTGGAAGCCGAAGGTCATATCCGTTCCCCAGAGGTCATTGTCAATGGTCTTGGGAAGGGTGATCACGTTCAGGCCTTCTTCCTTCAGAAGGTTCGCGGTCTTGTGGGTTCCGTTTCCTCCCAGGATCACCAGGCAGTCCAGCTGCAGCTTGTAATAATTCTGCTTCATCGCCTCCACCTTGTTCAGGCCGTTTTCATCCGGATCCCGCATCTGCTTGAACGGCATCCTGCTGCTCCCCAGGATCGTGCCGCCCTTGGTCAGGATCCCCGAAAAATCCCTTCCGGTCAGCATACGGAATTTCCCGTAGATCAGTCCCTTGTATCCGTCCAGGAAACCGTAGATCTCCACGTCTTCGCCGGAATAAAACAGCGTCTTCGCAACGCCCCTCATCGCAGCGTTCAGAGCCTGACAGTCTCCGCCGCTGGTCAGCATACCGATTCTCTTCATGATTCCCTCCAATCTTTTGCCTCAAAGGCCGACCTTACACCGCCCCTCATCCGTCTTTTCTGCCCCTGTACATCAGCCTTCCGATAAGGGGTATAAAAATATTCAAAGAAATTATATAATATTTTGAAGGGAATGTACAGGAAATTTGCGGAGACAGGCCAGCCCATCGTGGCTATCAAAGGATAGCGCACTTACGCCTGAAATAGAAAGGAGAAATTGGAATTTTATAAGATACAACTGACAAAATCGATATTTCAACGCAATTCTGAGGTTATGTCTTTAGAAAAAAACAGGAACCCGCGCAAATCCCTGATCTGCACGGGTTACCTGTCAGCGGAGATGGTGGGAGTCGAACCCACGCGCCCTTGCGGACCTATCGCATTTCGAGTCAAGTCGTTTTTAGAGAATTTGGCGGAAGTTAAAAGAAGATAAAAAAAGATAGTGGAACGGAAAAAAATCCTCATAAACACTGGGTTTTTTTCCGTTTTTTTGATTTTTTCCTGAACCCATAGGCCTTTTCGGAAATTTGTATTTTTTTGACTTAATTTTCATTTTGGGAAGAATTGACACTGTGTCAGGGAAGAACTCGCCACCTGCCAATGACAAAAAACAGAGAATGCGAGGGAAGAATATGAATTTAAAGAAATGTTATTTCTCGATTTCGTCAAAATATCCTGATTATGTAACTCAAAAGCAGTTAAGTGAAATTTGCGGATTTGTTTAAAGACTGCCCACAAGTGGGAACACAGCGGGAAGATTCCTTATCAGATCATATACGATGGATCAATCCGGCAGCATGCAATACGGCTGACAGATATTCTTTCTTACTTATACACGGAAGGGCTTCGTGAACCGGATCATCTGTCTGCGGATTCATTACGCGTCTTTTATGAAAAAGAATTCTCTTATTTGCCGGATCTTCTTCTCCCGCAGGACATTTGTGAGATAACCGGATTTTCTGACAATACAGTCTGGAGATGGATCGGATCTGGAAAACTGAAAGTTCTTCATGCAGGCAGAAAATTTGTTGTTCCAAAAGAATTTTTTCTGAATTTTCTGGTTTCTCCTTCCTTTCGTAATATTCGTCAAAAAACGGAGATTCAGAAAGCCCTGATGAAAAAATTCATTGAATCTTCTATGTGATTCGAGAAAGAAGGAATATTATGGACGATCCTAAAATGTATAAAAAACTGCTGAAACAATATCCGGAAATTGTTTCCAAAGAGCAATTCCGGATCATGTGCCATATCAGTAAACGCACTGCATGCTATCTGCTGCAGTCCGGACTTATTCCCTGCATACAGACCGGGAAGAAAAGCTGCAGCTATAAAATTCGTATGAAAGATATCATACACTATATGAAGCTTAGAGAAAAATATCCCGGAAGGTATAAGCCCCCCAAAGGATATTATATGGATACTTCCAGCACCAGCCATTGGCTTGCCATGCAAAACAGGGAATTGCCTCCCGACGTA